>CAVHOL010000014.1:37166-46457 GCA_963637655.1 bacterium
GAGCATATCCGTCAAAATAGAATTTGATAATGCGTGGAATTTTTAGAACACGCCTCAAGATATTCCCCATACGAAGGAATAAAAACGCAAGCCACAGACGGCCCGCGCGTCAAACGTAAAAATGCCAATTTTCGGTCTGCACGGCAGACGTTCACACGAACGTCCCCGTGCAGACCTTTTTTATTAATTAGTGTCCGGTAAAATATCGCAAACAACAAGCCCCGTAGGGGGCGACATGATATAGCGTAGGGGCTTGGTGTACAAATTTCTCCCATTTGTGACCATTTTACACCAAACTACCACAAATTCCAATTATTTTGCTTAACTTTGCGATTGTAATGTTTCTTTTCTAAAAGCGGCGGGATTCATCCTCCTGTACGCCATTATCCACTAAAAACTCAACTGCATGAAACAAACCAACGCTACAAGGACTGTGTCGGCCTGGCTGCTGACGCTTCTCCTCGCCGTCTTTGTCTTGCCTGCGCAGGTACTGGCACAGACGGCCATCAGTTTCCATGAGGATTTCGACTATCCCGTGGGCGACCTCTACGGGCAGGGCCCGTGGGTACACTACGGTGCCAACAGCGCCGACCCCATACAGGTCGCCGACAAGTCGCTCGTGTACGACGGCTACTCCGACGGTACCGCCGGCAAGTGTGTCAAGCTTGGCAGCACCAAGTCGGGCGAAGACCTGCAGGCCCGGTTCACCGATGACGACGAAGGCATCAAGTCGGGCAACCTCTATTTCTCTGCACTCGTCAGCGTAGAGAGCCAGCCCACCGGCAACGTCTACGTCCTGGCATTCGTGCCCCGCACCAAGGCCGCCGTCGTGGGCGAGGGAACAAGCGGCGTCGAACTGGGCCGCCTCTACATCGGCAAGGGCGACAGCGACGACGCCGTGAAGGTCGGTGTCGAGCGCGGCGGCGCCAAGCCGGTATTCTCCGACACACAGCTGAAGATCGGCGAGACCTACCTCGTGGTCGTGCGCTATGAGATCAACGCCACCACCAAGAGCAAGGACAACGTCTACCTCTACATCAATCCCGCCAGCCTCACCACCGAGCCGGAGACGCCTTCCGCCTACGTCGACGGACCCAACCAGACCGGCAGCGGACTCGGCAACTACGGCCTGCAGGGATTCGAACTGCGCCAGGGCACCAATGCCTCCACCACCGCACCCGAGCTCTATGTCGGCGCCATACGCGTAGCCGACACCTACGCCGGACTGTTCGGCGGCGGGAGCGAAGACAAGACCCCGGCCGTCAAGACCTCCAAGAAGTCGGTCGTGATCGGCGAAGTGTATACCGGCGACGAGTACGATGAAGAGATCACCGTCACCGGTGCCAACCTCACGGGCGACATCACCGTCACATCCTCGTCGCCGGCCGTTACCGTCACTCCCGCCACCATCTCTGCCGAAGAGGCCATGAGCGGCGACGGTGCCAAGCTCGCCCTGCACGTGACCTACACCGAAGGCGAGCAGGACGCTACCGTCACCCTGCAGAGCGAGGGTGCAGCCGATGTCGTCCTCCACGTCACCTGGACAGGCTACACCGTACCCGAGATCGCCACCATCAAGGCCCTCTACAGCGAAGACCCCGAAGCCGGGCTCACCTACCGCTACTCCGGACAGGCCGTCATCACCTTTGTCGACAAGGGCGGCGACCACCCCGTATACTATCTCCAGGACTCCACCGCCGCCATCCCCGTGAGCGACGAGTACAGCATCCTCGCCAAGACCTATGAGACCGGCGACAAGATCACCGGCACCGTCTTCGGCCTGCAGAGCTCGTTCGGCACGCTCAGCGCCGTCGCCTTCAACACCACACTCGGCAAGGTCGTGTCCCAGGGCAACACCGTAGAACCGGCCGAGATCACCCTCGCCGCCCTCAAGGCCGCACCCGCCGACTACGTGTCGCAGCTCGTGCGCGTCAGCGGCGTACACTTCAAGGACGTGGTCTCCGGCACCACCTTCACCGAAGGCATGACCCAGCCCGTCGTCACCGACGGTACCGACGAGGCCAACGTGCGCATCTTCAAGAAGACCACCCTCATCGGCACCGCCATGCCCGAGGGCAACATCACCATCACCGGCCTCTCCACATCCGGAACATCGAGCATCATCGCCCCGCGCGGCGCTGAGGACATCGTCACCGAAGAGGAACCCGTAGACCCGGCACTCACCGTCACTCCCGAAAAGGTGGAGACCGTGGCCGGCACCGTGGGCCAGACCACCGAGGTGGCCACCTTCCACTTCTCCGCCACCGCCATGCCCGACGTCACCCGTCTCGAGATCACCGGCGCAGGCAAGGCCCAGTTCTCGCTCTCCGCATCGGAGATTGCCGCCGGCAGCAGCGAGACCGACGTCACCGTATCCTACACCCCGACCGCCGTCGGCAAGCACCGCGCCTACCTCATGATAGACTGCGACGCCCTGCCCGCCGTGTCGAAGATGATCATGCTCGATGCCTACGCCATCGACGCCCAGAACCCGCCGACCGTCACCGTCAGCCCCGCCACACCCGACAAGTTCACCGCCAAGGTAGGCGAGGAGCAGGACCAGACCATCACCGTGACCACCTCCGGCCTGCCCGACTATGCCTACGTCAAGGTAGCCGAAGTCGGTGCATTCCGCGTGGGCAGCTCGATGCTCCTGCGCAATGCCGAGAACGCCCTGCGCGTGACCTTCGCCCCGACCGCCGCCGGCACCTTCGCCACCGACATCATCATCACCACGCTCGGTGTAGACACCGTCCGGATACATGTCGAGGGTGAAGCCACCGAGAGCCAGGTAGAGCCCGAGAAGGAAGGTGACGAGTTCGCCCTCAACGCCCAGAACCCGCTCACCCTGCTCAATGAGACCTTCGACTCCGTTACCGAGCGCAACAAGCCCTTCCACCTCGACGGATGGACCAACGCCGCCATCGACGGCACACGCGCATGGTGGGGCTACTCCTTCCCCGACACCGACAACTCCGCCGGCGAGAAGGTGGCCAAGGTCACTGCCTACGACTCCATGATAGAAGAGGGTGCAGAGACACCGGCCAGCATGATGCTCGTCACCCCGGCACTCGACTTCAAGAATGCCCAGTCGAAGATGTTCACCTTCCGCGTGCGCGGCGACTATCTGGCCGACAACCAGACCGACACCCTCGAGCTCTGCTACATCGACCTTGAAGACGGCGAACCCTTCATCGCTCCCGTCGGCGGCTTCACCATGCCCTGCACCAAGGACGAGAGCGGCGAGTGGATGGAATACCACATGGATCTCGACGGACAGAACCTGGCCGACGTCTTCTTCATGGGCTTCCGCTTCAAGAGCTCGCGCGGACGCAACAATTCTGCCACCTACTACATCGACGACGTGACCTACGGACGTACCGACATCCCCGTCGTGCGCCCCGACCAGTCGGAGATAGCCTTCGCCGCCTCACCCGGCAAGGACGCCACCTCGACCGAGATCACCGTCGCCACCGAGAACCTCACCCAGCCGGTGGCCCTCACGCTCGGCGGCACAGACAAGGCGAAGTTCAAGCTCTCCGCCTCGCAGCTCGAGGCTGAAGGCGGCGCCTTCACCGTGACCTTCAACGCCGACGAGGAAGGACAGTACGAGGCTTACGTCAAACTGGCCTCTCGCGGCGCCGCCGACAAGTACGTCATGCTCATCGTCGACAACACCGTGCCCACCGCCATCACCGACCTCGATCAGACCGCCGGACACGTCACCGTCTACGACCTCAGCGGCCACACCGTAGCCGACAGCGAGCAGACCACGCCCGCCACGGCCGTCAGCACACTGCCCGCCGGCATCTACGTCGTCAAGACTGTCACCGACGGAAGCGTCAGCGTACGCAAGGTACGGCGATAGAGGTATCCGCACAATGCAACACGCGCCCCTTTAGGGGCCGCATAATACAAGGTAGGGGCTCGCCCCTACCTTTTTTGTTTCCACGCACGCTGCGACCCTGCAGACGCACCATTTGTACATGAACGGACACGCACCACGCTGTTTTATTTGGCCGTCCAATACAAGTTTTGTACCTTTGCATACTTAGCACTGCCAAGTCCGCACCCCTGCTACGAAAATCTGCACTACTGACGATGAGACTACAGAAAGTATACAACATGGAGGAATTCGCCGCCAAATACCGGCTTACCGACGTGTTCGGTGCCTACGCCGCCCATTTCACCATCGACCACGACCATATGGAGACCTTCTGCCGCATGGCCGAAGAGCGCACACTCTTTACAAAGCTGCTGCTCGTGAATGACGGCAGTGCCAGTCTGAAGATGGGACAGAGCGAGGTGGCACTGGCCAAGGGCAGCATGCTGGTCGTCACCGCACGCGACGTGGCCGCCGTCAGCAAGACCACGCCCGACTTCCAGGCCGAGGTAATCCTCGTCGACGACCATCTTGTGGCCGGCAGCAAGCACTACGCCCTCGCCGACGACCGCTTTGCCACAGTGCAGGACATCTTCCGGTTTGTACACAACATCGTAGCCCACCGCCACATCAACAAGACAGAGATCGTGCAGAGCATGTTCCACGTGCTGCGCCTCTTCTGCGAGGAGCTGCCCTACGACGAGTGCAGCGTCACGCGCGACCTCGCCCACAAGAAGCAGGTGTACGAGATCTTCCTCCACCTGCTCTACCAGAACTTCAAGAAGAAACGGCAGATACGCTTCTATGCCGACAAGATGAACCTCTCGACGGCCTACCTCTCGCGGCTCGTCAAGGAGATCAGCGGCACGACGGTCAACGACCATGTCTCGTCGCTCGTCTACAAGGAGATCTGCAACCTGCTCAGCCAAACCAGCATGACCATGGGCGAGATCTCCGACGCGCTCAACTTCAGCGACCAGAGCGCCATGACCAACTTCTTCAAGCAGCGGGCCGGCATCTCTCCCCTCGCCTACCGCAACCGTGGCGAAAACCCTGCCCCATCCACCGACCGACCA
Source organism: bacterium (assembly GCA_963637655.1). Lineage (GTDB taxonomy): Bacteria > Bacteroidota > Bacteroidia > Bacteroidales > Bacteroidaceae > Prevotella. The sequence continues at coordinate 42,126 of CAVHOL010000014.1, forward strand.
TGACCCACACCGACCCTACCTCACCCGCACAGGCGGAGAACGCCGCCCCGGCCCTCTCCTACGCCGCCCTCTGGCACAGGCTCAGTCCGCTCTACGGCGACGCCGAAGCCCGCGCCATCGTCCGCACGCTGCTCACCGAGACCTTCTCGCTCTCTACGGCCGACCTGTACTGCGACGGCGCTGCAGGCCTCTCCGATGCAGAGAAAGTGCGGCTCTCCGAGATGATGGAGCGCCTCTCGCAGGCCGAACCGCTGCAGTACGTCACCGGCGAGGAACGGTTTTGCGGACACACGTTCCACGTGGCCCCGGGCGTGCTCATCCCCCGTCCCGAGACCGAAGGGCTGGTAGACATGGCCCTCCATGCACTCGGCGCATACACGCGCCCCGCCAGTGTGCTCGACATCGGCACCGGCAGCGGATGCATCGCCGCCAGCATTGCCCTCGCCCTGCCGCAGACCAGCGTCACGGCATGGGACATCTCCGATGCGGCCGTCGCCATCGCCCGCGACAACGTCCGGCGGCTGCACGCCGCCGTCACCATAGAGCAGCGCGACGCGCTCTGTCCGCCCGACGATACCGGCCGCTGGGATCTCATCGTGAGCAATCCCCCCTACATCTGCCGCAGCGAGCAGGGCGCCATGCACCGCAACGTCACCGACTACGAACCGGATACGGCACTCTTTGTGCCCGACGACGACCCGCTGCTCTTCTACCGCGCCATCGCCCGCTACGCCGCCAAAGCCCTGCGGCAGGGCGGCACGTTGCTCTTCGAGTGCAACACGGCCTACGCAGCCGACACCGCCCATATGCTCCGCGACATGGGGTACGCCGACGCCACAGTCAGCGACGATCTCTACGGCAAACCGCGCTTCGCCGGCGCCCGGCGCGTCTGAGCGCTGCAACACGCAATATTTTTCTTGCCCTTCCCCTCATCCACTCTTCCCATGACCTTCACTTCACCCAAAGACCGCCCCATACCCACAGAAGACGAGGCCTTCGCCAAACTGTCGGCCCTCTGCGCCCGCGCCGAACATTCGTCGGGCGAGATGCTCGACAAGATGCGGCGCTGGGGACTCGACGACGAGACCCAGGCCCATGTCATGGAGCGCCTCATCCATGGCAGGTACATCGACGACGAGCGGTTTGCCCGTCTTTTCGCCGACGACAAGATACGCTTCGACCACTGGGGACGCACCAAGATCGCCCTGACACTCAGACGCAAGGGCATCGACAGCGGCACGGCCGCCCGCGTGCTCGACGAGATCGACGACGAGCGCTACCTCGACGTGCTGCGCCCCCTCATCCGTGCCAAGGAGCGCACCGTCAAGGGCCGCAGCGACCACGAGCGCACGGGCAAGCTCATACGCTTCGCCCTCAGCCGGGGCTTTTCGATGGATCAGATACGCCGCTGCCTCGACGGTGCCGACGAGTACGACATACCCCAAGACGATGAGTAGCCTGCTCCGCCAACTCGCCGACATGCTCGCCCCGCGCGCCTGCGCCGCCTGCGGCCACCGGCTCGCCGAGGGCGAGGAGACGCTCTGCACCCGCTGCGGCATCCACCTGCCGCGCACCGGCTTCGCCTCTGCACCCGCCGACAACGAGATGGCGCGCCTCTTCTGGGCACGCCTGCCCATAGAGCGTGCCGCCGCCCTCTTCTACTACCATCCACACTCGCCCGTGGCGCGCATGGTCTACGACCTGAAGTACCGCGGACAGACCGCCACCGGACGGCAGATGGGGCGCATGGCGGCCCGCGAGATGGCCGCCGACGGATTCTTCGACGGCATCGACCTCATCCTCCCCCTTCCGCTGGCCCGCCGCCGCGAGCGCGAGCGCGGCTACAACCAGAGCGAGCTCATCGCCCGGGGCGTGGCCGACATCACCGGTCTGCCCGTCGTCCGCGACGCCGTGCAGCGCATACGCGACACCGTCAGCCAGACCACCCTCGACCACACGGGCCGCTCCGCCAACATGGAGGCCGCCTTCCGCCTCATCAGGCCCGAAGCCGTCACCGGACGCCACGTGCTCATCGTCGACGACATCGTGACCACCGGCGCCAGCGTCACCGCCTGCGGCAAGGCCGTCGCCGAGGCAGGCGGCGTGCGCATCAGCGTACTGTCCATGGGATTTTCAAAAGCGTAGGCACTTGCTGAGGGATACAAAAAAAATTACCGTCTTGAACACGAAGGCCGCAATTATTAGTATCCGGTAAAAATTTCGCAAACAACAAGCCCCGTAGGGGCGGCATAATATAGCGTAGGGGCCTGCCCCTACGTTTTCCACAATCCACACCATCTGCCCCTGTAGGGGGCGCATAATTCATCCATATTCAATTAAATTATGCGCCCCCTACAGGGGCACCATTATAACATAACTTCTAAACGTAGGGGCCGCTCGACTTTGTCGCTTGCGTCAGCAAGAAACCCTACGCTATAATATATGCCCCCTACAGGGGCAACAGACAGCAGACCAAAGGATAAAGACAAGCCCTGTGTCTCCACAAAAGTATACAAAAACTGCCTTTCAATGCCTTACAGAGTCAGACAGTTTTTTACCGGACACCAATAGACCGCAATAGAAGGCGGACGCCGCGACTGCCGCCACAGCGTGTCAACAGCGTGTCAACAAAAGGCCAAAGACACAAAAGAGTGTTAAATGCACGGAACATTCCAAGATTTTTGTGTACTTTTGCAAAAAGCATTGCACCCCGCTCCGCAGTGCACCGCACAAAGGAGAGGACGGGCAACGCCAATTGGTTAACAGTCAAAATAGGTTTAGACAACATGCTCCCTGTGACAGGGAATAGACCAAACACTACGCCTGCGCTTCTCCAACGTTGGAGCGCAGGCGCTTTTTTTCGCACATGCCCCGCCAAACATTTGGCCGTCTGCGAAAAAGGCGCTACCTTTGCAGTCCGAAATCCTGCGCTTGTGGCGGAATTGGTAGACGCGCCAGACTTAGGATCTGGTGTTTTAGGACGTGTAGGTTCGAGTCCTATCAGGCGCACCTGGGAAATCTCCAACTATTTTATTTTCAATAGTTGGAGATTTTTGTATATAGAAATTGCCGAGTTTTTGCCGAGTTATTCCTATTGTTATTTGCTTAGAAAAACTTCAGTGTATTATCGGACTTTTCCATTTACAACGAAATATAGGAGGAATATTTCAGAATATTTCTTTGACTTTCACCTTATAGATGGTCAAAGAAGACATTATAAAAATATACAGAGTCATCTTTGTGTCCTCCTTAATCTATAAATAGAACTAATCCGCAAAGTATTTGCTATTTTCCTTTCGCATTGTCTCTTTATTCTCAAAGAGAAAGACTATCTTTGTGGCAGTTAATGCATAAAGACTATGGCAAATAAAGACCTTAACCGCCTCAAACTCGTTTTGGTGGCACAAAAGAAAACGGCAAAATGGCTGGCAGGTGAAATCGGGAAAGACCCTGCTACGGTTTCCAAATGGTGCACCAATACATCGCAACCCAGTTTGGAGACACTTTCTGCCATTGCAGAAATTCTGGACGTGGATATCCGTGAACTTCTTCAGCCATCAAAAGTCGAGAGAGGTCCGTTATACATACGGGTAGAACAATAAAAGAAACATGTATGAACATCATTGAATTATATGAAAGTTTGAAAGGCAGTTACAAAAGCTACCTCGAAAGCTTTGTCGCCATAAAGGATGAACGAATCAAAGAAAAAGTCAGCTCCTCCATAAAAAACGAAGATTTGTGGCCAAAGGCTCTGATTCAATTCAACCCAAACTTTGAGAAGGGAATAGGTGTTAGAGAACTTATTGCCCAAGGGCTTCCCATCCACAAAGATTTGGAGTATTTCTTTGACAAGCCTTTCTATAAGCACCAGCAAGATGCTATAGAATTAGGATGCCAAGATAAAGAATTCATCGTGACCTCTGGTACTGGATCAGGTAAGTCACGTACCTTTATGGCAACGATATTCAATTATGTTCTGCTTCACGAAGAAGCATGCAAGGACAAGACTATAGCAATTATAGTTTATCCAATGAATGCCTTGATCAATTCACAAGCAGAGGAACTTAGTCGTTACAAAACTGAGTTTGAAGAAAGAACGGGCCATTCTTGTCCTTTCACATTCGGGAAATATACGGGTCAGGAAAACGACGAGGCACGCAGCAAGATGCAACAGGCACCGCCCAACATCATCTTGACCAACTACATGATGCTTGAGCTTCTCATGACTCGCGCCGGTAGCGAGGAGGCTTTGCGCAAGTGCTTCCTTGAGAATTTGCGGCACAGCTGCATAAGTCCGTGGCGATATAGTCTTGTTATCCAAAGATCATAGTC
>CAVHOL010000015.1:0-44689 GCA_963637655.1 bacterium
AGCGATTTGTCCTGCGGTATCTTGATGAAGAAGAAACACAGTCCCAATGCCGTCATAAGTCCGGGGGCCAGACAGACAATAAAGGAGTAGGCCCCCGAGATGGCTTTAGATAAGTATTGTTCCATTCATCCAACTGTTGTATGACACAAAAACGATCGTGAAAATAGCCGGTTGTCTTCTAAGCCTATAGAGGCGTGTTCTAAAAATTCCACGCATTATTAAATTCTATTTTGACGGGTATGCTCTTTGTGTCTTTTTGATTTTATCCGGCATCTTTTTCGTCTTTCTTCAGTCGCATAGCCCGCTATGCTCCTTCAGAAAGACAGAAAAATCTACTCGGCTAAAATTCAAAAATCCATCAAAGGTAATTTTTAGAACCCGCCTAGAGTCAGTCGGCAAGTGCAAAATTAAGAATAAACTTTGAAGAATTCTTCTTTTGGCGTGGGGAAGTTCAGCTTCTCTCCCGGTCTTCTGTTGGTTTTCGCTTGGATGGAAGCAATTCTCTTGTCCGTCACTCTAATACAAAGGCAGTTCTATAAATTGGCTTCGGCAGATTGCGAGGCTATTTTATAGAACTGCCCATAGTTCATTTTTGGGAAATCCAGATTATTTTGGCTGCAATTGTTTTCTTGTAATCGAAGCCCTAGAATATATGCTTAGAAGTCCAACAATGGCTGCGAAGTGTCATTGTAAAGCTCTACGAACTTTTCAAAGTCGTCCAAAGGAGACTTGGTCACGATAGAGCTGATGCCATGCAGTGCAGCAAGAATCATCTCGCGGTCGTTCGACTTGACGGCATCGTCCAACAAATCATAATGTTTGGAAAGAGCCTTGTCTCGTTCGCCGAAGGTCTTCTCCATAAAGTCTTGGGCCGTCTTGAACTTTGCAATAGTCTTAGCCATCTCGACCTGTCCCCACGCCTGCACTTGCTTGGCTTTCTCCTCTGCAAGTACACATTCCTTGTACATATTGGCAATGTTTGCAGCCGTGTCCAATGTATTTCCAATAGAGTCGACCATACAGGAGATGGATTCTACATTCTGTTGTAGTTTTCCGCCCAGCTCCTCGTAGTCGCCGTAATTTGAAGAGTCATGCGTAGGCACGAATTCTTCTGAAGACTGATACGGAGTCAGTCCATTTTCTTTATCCGTCATAATTTCGTATCGCTTATGTTTTTATATTCCTGTGTCGCTTTTGCCAGATTGCGCAAATCCTCCATTGTTGCCGAAGTGCATCCCTCGACAAAGAACTTGTCTCTCAATGGCGCATAGATTGCAAGGAAACCGATGTTTGCCTTAGACAAAGCCTTGGTTATCTCTATGGCACGAAGCATGCCTGCCTTGCCGGCATTATATCCGTCCACCATTTGGCCGATACTCTTTATCATCTGTTCTTGCAGTTCATTGTTGGCATTGATTTTCTCTACACGTTCGCTCAGGTAATTGCCGACCACCACCAATGCTGCGGCCCCCATTGCCATTTTCGGATTTTTCGCAGCGAACTTTCTTACGTCCTTGTTGCCAAGCTCTTTGGCCAACGAGGTGAGAGAGTCCGTAATGTTTGCAGCCACGTCCATACCTACAGAAATGTCCATTCCCTTCAGCTCATCCACTGCACCTATGCCAACGCCGTCTTTCTGGGCTGTGAGTTTGCTTCCGCCGGCATTGTCGCGTATATAGTTCAGCAATTCCACACCGAGATAGACGTTCCGGTAGGCAACGGTTCTCGCATAGGTAAGGATATTGTTGATCTTGTCGCTCAGCTCAAGCAGCTTGTCATATTCGCTTTTGACGGAGGCATATATATTGCGCATCTGTTCTGTCTTGCTGGAGAGCTTGTCCATATTCGTGAGCCCCCAAGAATTGTCCACGCTAATATCCTTTACCCCATTGAGCTTGCTGATGGCCCAATTGATATCCTTGCCGTTCAGGTGAATCTTGTATTTGTCCAGGCTGGTATAGAAGCCATACGTCCTGGTAGCCAAAAGCGACTTCTCCTGCTCGTCGACACGAAGCTTGTTGGCATCGTTGGTCATCCGGCTTTCAGCCAGTTGCTTTCCAAAAGGCTTGTAGGCCACGTCGTTGCTTTCTGCCTTGAGCGAGTATTCGTACACAAATTCAAGCTTTGCGTCAAAGTACTTCTTGCTGCATTCTCGCTTTTGTGTAGGATCTGTTGTCGTTTGGACATTCTCATACAGATTGAGCAGGTTCGTAAGGCTACTTCCCATCTGCTTCCAATTCTCTTCACTGATAGAATCATGTGGGATTGGAATGGCCAGTACTTGGTTGATCGCAGTATACAGTTCCTCCACCAGCAAATAGCGAAACTTCTCAACTTCAAGTTTCAAGTGGGGAATATCCTTCTTTAGCCGTTCCTTTGTAGTAAGGAAATTTTCGTGTTCCTCTTCATATCTTTCGTAGTTGGACTTGCTTCTACGGTCGCTGATCAAAATCCAAATCTCGATGACAAACATTGTCACACCCAACCAGGCAACCCATCGGAAGAGGAAATATGCTATGACGAACATGACGACGGTCGTAATTTTGCCTTGTGGATCGGGCTTGCTGACTGGCGTCGGGCAATGATTGTTCTCTTTCTCCTTTTCTGCCGCGCTCAAAGCCTTGACATTCTTCTCATAGGCACTGATGTGGCTGCGGATGTCATTTTCCAGGCTTTCACGCATTTCGAGAATGTTGTCCTTGGTGATTTCATGCAGCTTGCCTATAGCGAAAGACGTTGCTGCGGTAACTTTCTTTATCGTCTCGCTTCGCTTGTAATACTCGTTAAGTTCCAGGGCGTGTTCCTTAGAAATATTCAACGATCTTCTCACATCATTCAGTTCCCACTGTTTTTGCTGGGGAATCTCATCGCCGTATTCTCTATAGAGCTCAGAATAAGCGGTGCAATAATATCTTTCCTCTTTTGTCAGTTTCATGGCACTCGGTTTTAGTCCAAATTCTTGAATTCAAAGTCATTTGCGTTGCAGCGCGCCTTCTTGTAGTCGAAAGCGTAGAGGCGCATGTAGGCCTCTTGTACCTCCTTGGCCCCATTGTAGAATGGGGTAGGCGTGTGTTGCTGGGTTGTCACCGTCACCACCATTTCGGGAGTGAGAACGGTGTTGTTGGCGCGCTTGATGCGCTTCGGTTTCACTTGAAATACTCTACTCATAGTCTTTCGTTTTTTTATTCAAATATATCGTTGAACGATGCTGTTGTCTTGTTCGCTTGCAAAGCTATCTTACAGGTGTGCCATATTCCGACACAACCCCGTGGATTTTATGGCCATAGTTTTCTCCGTCTCTTGCGCAGAGACGGAGATATTGGTCGAAAGTTAGTAAAAAAAAGAGAGACGAAAGAATTTTTCATTGGAAATCTATCGATTGGTCGACAAAAAGATTCAAAAGTTTAGCAAAACAGTCCGACGAGAAGCGTATTCCGCTGATTTTTATAGGCTCTCACGCTTTCTCCGTCTCTGCGCAAGAGATGGAGATTTTTGCTAACCATTTCGCTTTGAGTTTTCTGATAATTTTCTCGTTGGCCTCGTCCATTTAATTTATAAAGTAAATGCCGTTTTGTGGGGCAAGAATGCTGAAAAATATCTACCTTTGTTGCCGTCCAACAGAATTTGCACACATTTTTGCATAGTTATGAATCTTAACCAGGTCATGGCCGCTACGTCTGCCGCTCTGATGTGCTGCGGCAATGCGGGTGCACAGCAGCACGATGCGCGCCCAAATATCATTGTATTTCTTGTCGACGACATGGGATGGCAGGACACGTCGCTGCCGTTCTGGACGCAGACAACGCCCTACAACCGGATGTACGACACGCCCAACATGGAGCGGCTGGCCGCGCAGGGCATGATGTTCACACAGGCCTACGCCTGCCCGGTGAGCTCGCCCACACGGTGCAGTCTGATGACGGGCATGAACATGGCGCGCCACCGTGTAACCAACTGGACGCTTGAGCGCGACCATACTACCGACGGACAAAGCGACACCGTAAGCCTGCCCGACTGGAACTACAACGGCATAGCGCAGTCGGGCAACGTGTCGCACACCGCCATAGCGCGCTCGTTTGTGCAGATACTCCATGACAACGGCTACCACACCATACACTGCGGCAAGGCGCACTGGGGCGCCATAGACACTCCGGGCGAGAACCCGTGTCATTTCGGCTTCGACGTGAACATCACGGGTACGGCCGCCGGCGGACTGGCCACCTATCTGAGCGAGTTCAACTACGGGCACACGAAGGACGGCAAGCCGACATCGCGCTTTGCCATTCCCGGGCTCGACAAGTACTGGGGCACAGGCACCTTCGTCACCGAGGCTCTGACGCAGGAGGCCATACATGCACTCGACAAGGCCAAGAAATACGGCCAGCCGTTCTATCTGTACATGGCGCACTATGCCGTGCACATACCCATAGACAAGGACATGCGCTTCTTCCCCAAATACGTACGCCGCGGACTGTCCGACAAGGATGCCGCATACGCCTCGCTTGTTGAGGGTATGGACAAGAGTCTGGGCGACATCATGGACTGGCTCGACAGCAACGGCGAGGCCGACAATACCATCATCATCTTCATGGGCGACAACGGCGGCCTGGCCTGCAGCCGGGAGTGGCGCGACGGTCCGCTGTTCACGCAGAACGCACCGCTCAAGAGCGGTAAGGGTTCGCTCCTCGAAGGCGGCATACGCGTACCGTTCATCGTGAAGTGGGGCGGCGTAGTGCAGCCCGCCACGCGCAACGGCGCCAACATCATCGTCGAAGATCTCTATCCGACCATTCTCGACATGGCCGGCATCACACGCTACAAGGTGCCGCAGACCATCGACGGCCGCGACATCGTGCCGCTGATGAGGGGCAAGGACGACCGCAGTCTGCTCGACCGTGATCTTGTGTGGAACTTCCCCAATATCTGGGACGGTTTTGGTCCGGGCGTCAACCTTGCCTGTGCCATACGCCGCGGCGACTGGAAACTGATCTATCACTACGATACGGGGCAGAAGGAACTGTACAACACCGCACAGGACATCGGCGAGGGACACGACCTGGCGGCACAGATGCCCGACCGCGTGCGCAGCATGTCGGCCGCACTTGGCCGCACCCTGCGTCAGATGAGCGCGCAGCGCCCTGCGTTCAAGGCCACGGGCGAGCCCTGCAAGTGGCCCGACGAGTGAAAAGAGTTTGAAGAATTATGGCATTGTAAAAAAAACAATATCAACATCAATACAATATGATACACGGACACGAGGTACTCCACATGATGGAGGGCAACAGTTATGTCACCAAGCAGCAGTTGGTCGAGGCAATCATTGAGCGTTTCGGCGCAGAAGAACGGTTCTATACCTGTTCGGCAGAGGGTATGACCGCCGCCGAACTGGTAGACTTTCTTGCGGCGCGCGGCAAGTTTATGCCTGCTGGCGGAGCGGAAGATTTCACGGTAGACATCACGAAGGTGTGCAATCACTGAGCGCCGCGGCGGACGTACGGAAAATATGTTCCAGAAATTCATCATCAACCAGGACGGTGTTCTCCGCTTCGGGCACGTCTATCTCCACCGTGACATGCTCGCCCCGGGCGAGCGCTGCGTCTATGGCGGCGGACTGTGGAAGGCCGACCACAGCCGCGGCGCCATCCTGCTCTACGGGCGTTCGTTCGACTTCGGGCCGCCCGACTTCGACTTTGTGCGCCGCATAGAGTGGACCGGCATCGGCGGCAAGCCCGTTCTCCTGTTCTTTCTTCCCCACTGGCCCGACGAGGATGTACTGCAGCCGGTCCGGGTATGACGTGCGGTCTGTCCGGCAAAACCGCATGGTTTCGGCCCGGATACTGCACCGTCGCTTTCCCGCTTGCCGTACAAGTCGGTACAAAATCGGTGTCCGGTACACAATAAACAGCCGGAACTCACGTTTATTGTTTGTGTTTATGCGTAGACAAATATTCGCAACCTTGTTCCTTGTCGCTTTCGCCGGAAGCGCCAGGGCCCAGTACGATGTGTCGTTCAGTCACTATTTCGACCTCGAACCGTCGTTCAATGCGGCTGCCGTCGGCAAGCAGCCGAAGATCAATGTGGCCGTGGCCTACGCCATGGACATGGCCGGATTCAAGAACAATCCGCAGACCATGTATGCCGCCGCCGACATGCCCTTCTACCTTGCGCGCATCTACCAGGGCGCCGGCCTACAGTTCATGAACGACAAGATAGGCCTTTTCACCCACCAGCGTCTGGCCCTGCAGTATGCCGTCAAGTTCAAACTCTTCGGCGGCATGCTCTCTACCGGCATCAGTGCCGGCCTGCTCAGCGAGACCTTCGACGGTACCAAGCTCGACGTGGAGGACAGCAGCGACCCCGCCCTGACATCTTCGAAGCTCGACGGCAACGCGTTTGACGCCTCCGTCGGTCTGTACTATACCCACAAGTCGTGGTATGTGGGCGTCTCCGCGCAGCACCTCACGGCCCCGACCGTCAGCCTGGGCGAGCGCAACGAGCTGAAGATAGACCCTACATATTATTTGACGGGAGGATACAATATACGGCTGAGAAATCCGTTTCTTACAATAAAGTCGTCCGCGCTGGCCCGTACCGACGGGGTAGGGTGGCGTGCCGACGTGACCGGGCGCCTGGTCTACACCAACGAGAAGAAGATGCTCTATGCAGGCATCACCTACAGCCCTACGATATCGGCCACGCTGCTTGTCGGCGGCTATTTCCACGGTATCGTGCTCGGGTACAGTTACGAGATGTATACCTCCGGGCTCAATCCCGGCAACGGCAGCCACGAACTGTGCGTGGGCTACCAAGTAGACCTCAACATGACCAAAAAAGGAAAGAACAAACATAAAAGTGTGAGAATACTATAATCATGACAATGATAAAGATGAGAAATGCAATCATAGCATTGTGCGCTGTCGCACTTTCCGCAAGCCTCACGGCATGTTTCGGCGGAAAGGCCGCCACATCGTCGGGCCGCGGAGGCGAAGTCACCGGCGTGAGCGGCAAGCCCTTCACTGAGCCTGCCCCCTACGGCATGACGCGCATAGACCGCGGTTTCCTGCACATGGGCCTCAAGGAAGACAGTCTTTGGGGCATACAGACGCCGACGAAGGACATCTCCGTCGACGGCTTCTGGATGGACGAGACCGAGGTGACCAACTCCGAGTACAAGCAGTTTATCTACTGGGTGCGCGACAGTATCATCCGTACACGCCTGGCCGACCCGGCCTACGGCGGCGACGAGACCTACATGATCACCGAAGACAAGAACGGTGATCCCGTCACTCCCCACCTCAACTGGAAGAAGGCATTGCCCCGCAAGCCCAACGAGGACGAGCTGCGCGCCATACAGAGCGTCTATACCCGCAACCCCGTGACCGGCGAGGTGCTGCTCGACTACCGCCAGCTCAACTACCGCTACGAGGTCTACGACTACACCGCCGCCGCCCTGCGCCGCAACCGGCTCATCGCTTCGGAGCGCAATCTCAACACCGATGTGGAGGTCAACCCCGACGAGCAGGTCATGATCTCCAAGGATACCGCCTATATCGATGACGAGGGACGCATCGTGCGCCAGACCATCGACCGCCCGCTGAGCGGTCCGTGGGACTTCCTCAATACCTATATTGTCAATGTCTATCCCGACACGACCTGTTGGGTCAACGACTTCCCCAACTCCGACAACGAGGTCTACCTGCGCAACTATTTCTCCAACCCCGCCTACAACGACTACCCCGTGGTCGGTGTCACCTGGGAACAGGCCAACGCCTTCTGCGCATGGCGTACCGACTACCTGCTCAAGGGACTCGGTGCCGAGGCCCGCTACGTGCAGCGCTACCGTCTGCCCACCGAGGCCGAGTGGGAGTATGCCGCACGTGGAAAGTCGGGCACGGAGTTCCCGTGGAACGATCCCGGCGTGGTGAGCGGCAACGGCTGCTTCTTTGCCAACTTCAAGCCCGACCGCGGCAACTACACCAAGGACGGCAACCTCATCACCTCCAAGGTCGGCATCTACTCGGCCAACTCCAACGGCCTCTACGATATGGCGGGCAACGTAGCCGAGTGGACCTCCACCGTGTTTACCGACGCCGGTGTCGATGCCATGAACGACCTCAACCCCCAGCTCGACTACAAGGCCGCCAAGGAAGACCCCTACCGGCTGAAGAAGAAGAGCGTACGCGGCGGATCGTGGAAAGACCCCGAGTCCTTCATCCGCTCGGCATGGCGTACCTGGGAATACCAGAACCAGCCCCGCGCCTATATCGGCTTCCGCTGCGTGCGTAGCCTGGCAAGTACATCAAGTGCAAAACAGAAAAAATCGAAGAAATGACCGTTTACAGCAAATACAATCTGGTCTATCGACTGCAGAAGTGGATGGACAGCGTCCCCGGACAGACCTTCCTCAACTATGCCTACAGCTGGGGTGCGTCAGTCGTGATTCTCGGCACCTTGTTCAAGTTGACCCACCTCGCCGGTGCCAATATCGCCCTCTTTCTGGGTATGGGTACCGAGGTGTTCGTATTCTTCATCTCCGCCTTCGACCGTCCCTTCGACAAGACGGCTGAGGGCCGTGACCTCCCCACCCACTTCGAGGAGGATGAGGAGACCGACGGCGAGACCGAGGCCGAAAACGCCGGACCCGCCGTGCAGGGCGTACCCTACGGCGGCACGGTGATCATCGGCGGAAGTGTACCCTCCGGCACAGTTGCGGCCCAGACCGGCGAAGGACAGCCCGGAGCCGGCGGAACAGCACAGTCCGCCGCAGCCACTGTGGCAGGCGGCACTTGGGTGGCAGGCCAGCAGGAGACGGCTCCCGGACTGGTCGAGGCACAGAGCAACTATGTCGACGAACTGCGCAACCTCACCGAGACCCTGCAGAAGGTATCGGAGCAGAGCGCACGGCTCACCCGCGACAGCGAGGAGATGGAAAACCTCAACCGCACGCTCACCGGTATCTGCAAGGTCTACGAGATGCAGCTCAAGAGCGCGTCGCAGCAGATCGGCACCATCGACGAGATCAACGACCAGAGCCGAAAGATGGCGCAGCAGATCGAACAACTCAACAAGATATACGCCCGCATGATAGAGGCCATGACCGTCAACATGCGCGCTGCTGCCCCCGGTGCCGGCGAATAGCCGCGCGCCACACGGCACGCCAACAATGAACAACAATACACAATGGCAATAAAGAAAAAACCGGTCTCGCCGCGCCAGAAGATGATCAACCTCATGTATGTCGTCCTCATGGCCATGCTTGCGCTCAACATTTCGACCGAGGCGCTGGAGAGCTTTTCCATCGTGGAGGAAAGCCTGAACCGCACCACACGCAATGCGGCCAAGGAGAACGAGGCGCTTTACGGTGACTTTGCCGCGCAGATGAAGACCAACCCGCAGAAGGTGAAGGAGTGGTTTGACAAGGCTACGGCCGTGAAGGAGATGAGCGACTCGCTCTACAATTTCGCCGAACAGCTCAAGATCGCCATCGTCAAGGAGGCCGACGGCAAGGACGGAGACATACACAATATCGACCGCAAGGATGACCTGGAGGCTGCCACCCATGTGATGCTGGCACCCGGTACGGGCCGAGGAAAGGAACTCTTCAAGGCCATCAATTCGTTTCGCGAACGTATCCTGACGATGGTGACCGACGCCCGCCAGCGCCGTCTCATCGCCGACAACCTCTCTACCGCAGTGCCCCGGAAAGGCAATGCGCTGGGCAAGAACTGGCAAGAGTACATGTTTGAGGACATGCCCGTCGCCGCCGCCGTCACGCTGCTCTCCAAACTGCAGAGCGACGTGCGCTACGCCGAGGGCGAGGTGCTCCACACGCTGGTGGCCAATATCGACTTGAAGGACATCCGTGTCAACAAGCTCAGCGCCTTCGTCATCCCCGAGTCGCGCACCGTCATCAGCGGCGACAATTTCTCCGCACAGATCGTCATGGCTGCCGTCGACACCACGCAGCAGCCCGAAATCTATGTGGGCGGCCGCCGCATCACGGGCAATACCTACCGCTTTGCAGCCGGTGGGGTGGGCGAGCACTCCTTTGGCGGATACATCACCATGCGCACAGGCAACGGCGATGTCATACGCCGTGACTTCACGCAGAAATATACGGTCGTGGCACCGAGCGCTACCGTGTCGGCCGACCTGATGAACGTGCTCTATGCGGGCTACGACAACCCCGTGAGCATCAGCATACCGGGTGTCCCCCTGTCGAGCGTATCGGCCTCGATGGGCGGCGGCTCGTTCCGCTCCATCGGCATGGGCCGCTATATCGCGCGTCCGTCGGCCGTAGGACAGGATGTCACCATCAATGTCGCCGCCAACCAGGACGGTCGCTCGCGGCAGATGGGCAAGTTTGTCTTCCACGTGCGCAAGTTGCCCGATCCCACCGCCTACATCCAGATCGGCACCGACCGCTTCCGTTCGGGCGGACTCTCCAAGGCTGCGCTTATGGATGCCGGCGGCATCAAGGCCGCCATCGACGACGGCATACTCGACATCCAGTTCAAGGTGGTAAGCTTCGAGACCGTATTCTTCGACAATATGGGCAACGCCGTGCCGATGGCCTCCAACGGAGCCCAGTTCTCCGAACGCCAGAAGGACACCTTCCGCAAGCTCTCGCGCAACAAGCGGTTCTACATCTCGCGCATCACGGCCACCGGACCTGACGGCATCACGCGCAAACTCAACGGATCGATGGAAGTCATCGTCAAGTGACGCACCTGAGTGCGCATCACTGTGAAACCAACGTACAGAAAGCAACAAAACATGGATTATATCAGCCACATGAGACAACTATTGTTCACCATACTGCTGGTGTGCGCCGCAGGAGCGGCCGACGCACAGCCCGCCGCCCGCCGTATGCAGGCCGAGCAGGCCAAGACGGCCAAGAAGGACGCGCTCACCACGCGGGCACAGATCTCGTTTCCCACGCAGGCCCCGATGGATGAGGACGTGGTGTGGAGACGCGACATCTACCGCGAGGTAGACCTCACCAAGGATGCCAACGCTCCGCTCTACTATCCCGTAGAACCGGTCGGGTCGCAGATGAACCTCTTCACCTATATGTTCAAGCTCGTCATGCGCCGTGCGGTCGACGCCTATGAGTACCGGCTCGACGGCAACGAGGTGTTCGACGACAACGCGAAGGTCAAGCTCAAGTCACTGCTCGACAACTACCACATCTTCTACGAGCGTACCGACCGCGGCATACGCATCGACGACAGCGACATCCCCTCCAAGGAGGTCACGGCCTACTACGTCAAGGAGAGTGCCTACTACGACCAGCATACCGCCACGTTCCATCACAAGGTGCTTGCCCTCTGCCCCATACTCAAGCGCGAGGACGACTTCGGTGACGGGTCTACGTCGTACCCGTTGTTTTGGGTCAACTACGACGATCTTGCCCCCTATCTGGCCAAGCAGACCATCATGACAAGCAATCTCAACAATGCTGCAGTGATGAGCGTCGACGACTACTTCACCAAGGGCATGTACCGCGGCAAGATCTACAAGACCACCAACATGCTCGGCAAGACCCTCGCCCAGTATTGTCCCAACGACTCTGCCCTCACCAAGGAGCAGCGCCGCATAGAGGCTGAGCTGGCCGCCTTCGAGAAGAACGTGTGGGGTGATGCCGTGCGCCGCGATTCGCTCGACAGTATCGCCAAAATAGACCGCAAGGCCGTGCGCAAGACCACGAAGAAGAACCGCCGTGCCGGCGGTGACGCCACAACGGAGACGAAGGTCAAGAAGACGCGCGCCCCGAAGAACACCGCTTCCGGTTCGTCATCGTCGGCCCGTGTCACCGTGCGCCGTCAGCGTCATTGACGGCGAGGACGGTTCTCCGTCTTCCCCCGTGACAACAAAGGCAACATACAACGCGGTACAAGAATATCAACAAGTACATCTATAATAAGTTATGAAAAAGATTTTTGCAGCCCTCTTGCTGTTCTCCTCCCTGCTCTTTGCCCAGACGGCCGGAGCGCAGGTGAAATTCGGTCTCAAGGGCGGTGTCAATGTTACAAGCATGTCGTTCAGCAGCAGCGTGTTCGATGCCAGCAACCGTGCCGGATTCTTTGTCGGTCCGACCGTCAAGATACAGTTGCCGCTCGTCGGCCTCGGCCTCGATGCCTCGGCGCTCTACGACCAGCGCGAAGCCAAGGTGGGCGTGTCTAACATGGAGACCAATGACAAGCTCAATGTCAAGTCGATCAACGTGCCCATCAACGTGCGCTACGGTTGGGGACTGAGCAGCCTGGCCAATATCTTTGTCTTTGCCGGTCCGCAGTTCGGATTCAATGTGGGCGACAAGGACCAGCAGGCCGCCGGTGCGAAGTGGAGTTTCAAGAACTCCTCGTTCAGTGTCAATGTCGGCGCCGGTATTACCGTGCTGAGCCATGTGCAGATTTCGGCCAACTACAATATCGCTTGCGGCAAGACCGCCGATGTGTCGGTGTCGCAGCTCGGCGACCAGGTGTTCGGCAAGGACGGCACACGTAGCCGTGCCAATGCCTGGCAGATAGGTTTGGCCTACTATTTCTAAGCGGCAATGTAAGCGTAGGCTTGGAATACGATATCCCGGAAAAACGGACAATCCCCGATGTGTGAAACCTGCACATCGGGGATTGTCCGTTTTTGTCGTGGGGAAATGGCGGGGGAGTACCGCCTTATTTCATGATAGGGCGTATCGTGTAACCGACGTAGCGTTCTTCATTGACGTAGATGTCGATATCTTCATCGTTCATCGTAACGCAATGGGCTTGCTTCTTTTCACTGTTGTAGGTTGAAGTCCAGTAGTACCCCCTTTCGTGTCTCTTATCGCAATCGGTATTCACGATGCGGCCTGCGGCAGGGAAGAAGATGCGGCATGTAATGTCTGTATCGTCGGCCACGAAGAGAAAGCCGTTGACGCCATAGTGTGTGCCGTCTATGGTGGAGTTCTCGCTTATGTAATATATGCCGCGCTGACTGATAGTATTGCCGGTCACTTCCTCTGGGGTGAATGTGCTGGTGCCTGTGCAGCCGCATGCCGCACAGAGTTTGCGATAGTCTTCTTGGGTAGGTATGCGCCATAGGCTGTCCATGGAGATGCTGGCGATATCGTAATCGGAGGTTATCGTTCCAGCGCCATCGTATGGTTGCGGGTTCCATTCTAATCCGCTCCATTCCTCGCCCCAATAATTGTCCTTGTCGTACCCGGTCTTTTCGCCCTTGATGTGCGTGTCGGTGGCATTCTTTTTCCAGGTGATGACATCTTCGGTATCGTCGTCGCCTGTTTGTCGGGTGGTTATTGACGTGTAGTAGGTGGCGGTCTCGCCCCATGCGAAGTAGTCGCCGTAGGCCGTTTCGGGAGAGTCGGCCACGCTGGTGGCACCGACGTTCATCGTGGCCCATTTGGTGTCGCCGATTTTGACGTAGGTGTCAAACACCACCGAGTAGCGTTTGTCGGAGGTGTTGGTGTAGGTCTTGTACAGTTTGTCTTGCTTGTATACCTTGACCGCCTGTTGGTCTTCGTTGTCGGCTGCGCTGAACACCACCTTGATTCTGACGGTATCGATATCGGTGTAGGCATTCACAAAAACGCCGTTCTCATATACCTTCGCTACCTGTGCGCAGGCGTATGCCGGGGCGAGGAGAGAGAGGAGAAAAAGGAGGATCTGTCTCATTGTGTGCGTGTTTTCAGTAGTCTTGTTCTTCATTGTCGTCTGTCCAAGTATCCTCGTCGTCGAAGTAGACGTTGCCCTTGCTGTACTGTTCTTCGGTTTCTCCGGGCTTTACGGTCGGGTCGCCACCGGAAGAGGCAAGTGGCAGGACGGGGGCGACTGCAATGCAGGCGGTGTGAGGGGCGGTGTATGTCTTTTTCATCTTGTTCTATTCTATTTTCTGTCCGTTGGCGTTGTATTTGTCTATCCCTCTCACGATGACCAGGCGGCCGTTCTCGACACGCTTGCCGTGCGAGACGGTTGCAGTCTCTGTTGTGATGGCGCTGATGCCGGTGATCTCGTCTTCGTCGAAGGAGAAACTGATGGCTTTCGTCTGCGTCTCAGATGGAGTCTGGTCTACGGTCGGGGCCAGCAGCCAGGCCAGTCCGGGATTGAGATAGTCGCCGATGTACCGGAAAAAACCGAAGTCGGTAGGGTCTGTCCTTTCATGTCCAAGCGTGTAGACCGTCTTTCCGTCTACGGCGCCGGCCTTCGTGGGGTTGGTGATTTTCAAGGCCGATCCGCTCAGTGCGCTCGTGTGGGTGTCTGTGGCGGCACCGGCCGAGAAGGCGAATTCTACGCTCTCTGTCAGTATGAGTGCGGTGCCAACAGGGATGACCGCTCCGGGAGCAATGCGAGTGGCGGTATTGAGCTGCAGGGTATGCTTCTCCTCGTTGTAGGTGGGTGCATACACGGCCTTCTCGTCTGTAGGCATCTGCAGTTGAAAGGGGGAGTAGATGGTGGAGTAGGGTACGGAGAGTGTCTTGCTGACCTTGTTGACAGACGCTTCCTCTACGCCCGGCTGGAATTCCACGGCCAGTTCGCCGTCATTGGTGGTCGGGAGCATGGCCACCTTGTTCTTGCCGATGGTCATCACTGCGTTACCTTTCTCGTCGAAGGACACTGTGGGATGTTCCTGTCCGCCCACGTCGAAGGCGGCCGTGCCGATGGCAGTTATCCTTGTGCCGTTCTGCTGGATGTAGGTGTAGGCCTTTTGTGCATCGGCGGCACTGCACCCCAAGAGCAGCAGGTATACGGCAATTAGGTGTTTTCTCATTTTTTTGTTTTCTCTTTGCAAAATCTTTGCAAAAGTAGGACAATTCTTCCGAACAGTGTGCAATATTTCTGAAAAATATATACAATTCTTTTATCCCGTATTGAATAATTATGTTTACTTTTGCATATTATAGGTTTTATGGTGTAATTTCATTCATTTTGAAATCATAAAGGAATTACACTTTACGAAAATACATTTTAGTCTATGGTAAAAGGAAAAACATTGATTCTTGCGTGTGCGATGACGTTGGCAGTACTGCCTTCGACGGCCGGAAGAGTGAGGTACGGACTGCGTATCCCCGACATTCCCGGCAAGCACATTGTCAAGCAGAAGGTGCTGCCTGCCCAGCGGGTGGCCAGGATGAGGGCATTTGAGAAAAACTATCCCGCCCTTTGTGCAGTAAGAAACAAGATGACCGAAGCTGCGGCCGCAAAGAGTCCGCTGCGCAGCGTGAAGTCCTTTACGCCGAAGCCGAAGCTGAAGGCGACGGCAGCGCAGCCGAAATCACCCTTGCTCAAGACGGCCGACGGCCGCGAACTGTACGGCAATGTGGTGTACAGTGCGTTTTGGGACGAGATGAAGTACGGTCTGTACACCTTCAAGGCCAGCGACCCTGTCGATCCCGAGTCGCTTTGGGTCAACGACGACATGGCGGCCAATGGCGGCGGCGCGCTGGTGGACGGCGTGTTCCATGAGATCAACTGGTCGGAAAGCGACGGCTACGTGTTCATCACGTATTGCAGTTTCGATGCCGCGACAGGCGAGCTGCTTTCATCCCAAGGCATCGAAGACCTCTCGCTTATCGGTACCGATCTGGCCGTGGCTTTCGACGGTACGGTGTACGGTGAGTTCTACAATTCCGAAGCGACGGGTTACGAACTGGGTATCATCGACTACGCCACGATGACCCGTACCACGATCGGTACGCTCGACAACTGGTACATCGCCCTTGGTATCACGAAGGACAATGTGCTCTATGGCATCGCTTCCGACGGCAATCTCTACAAGATAGACGCCAAGACCGCCACGGAGACGCCGGTCGGTGCAACGGGCGTGTCGCTCATCAACAGCTCGGGCAGCGTATTCGCCCAAAGCGGCGAGATCGACCAGAAGACAGGCACGTTCTATTGGGCTTCCATCAGCGGAAGCGAGGAGTCGGCCCTCTATACCGTAGACCTGACAACGGGTGCCGCATCTAAGGTCGGCGATTTCTCCGGGCAGGAACAAGTCTATGCACTCACCATTCCTGCTCCGGCTGCCGAGGATGACGCTCCGGCCGCAGTCGACGATGTGACGCTGTCGTTCTCCGGCGCATCGCTGACCGGCACGGTATCCTTCACTGCACCCACGGCCACCTTCGCCGGCGGTACGCTGAGCGGCGCGCTTTCCTATACGATAGTGGCTGACGACGATACGCTGGCTACCGGCACCACGACGGCAGGTGCAACAGTAGCGCAGCAGGTGACCGTCGGTGCCAGCGGTACCCATACCTTTATTGTCACCACGGCCAACGCTGTGGGCCGCAGTCCGCAGACCAAGGTCTGCCAGTTTGTAGGCTATGACGAACCCTACACCGTGGAGGATCTCACCGTCACGTCGAACAGTGCTACGGGTCAGGTGACCCTTTCCTGGTTGGCTCCTACCGGCGGCTACAACGACGGTTATGTCGGCGACCTGAAGTACGACGTGACCCGCTATCCCGATGGCGTGACCGTAGCCGAAGGGCTCACCGCCACCACCTATACCGAGACGCTCACCCCCGACCAGCTCACGGCCTATACCTACGGTGTAGTGGCGGTCAACGGCGACATGCGCAGCGGAGAGGCCACGAGCGGCAAGGTCGTAGTCGGTCCTGCCCTTGTACCTCCCTATGACAATGACTTCCCCGACGAAAGCTCGCTCGACCTGATGACCGTCATCGACGCCAACGGAGACGGCTGCACCTGGGGCTATCATCCCGACCAGAACTGCGCCTACTACGTCTACAACGGCGAGAACAGCGGCGACGACTGGCTGCTCACGCCCCCGATCAGCATGAAGGCCGGCAAGGAGTATGCCGTCACATTCACCGCCTCGAACACCATCGAGCAGTATGCCGAGCGTCTGGAGGTGAGGTACGGCGAGGGTGACGACCCGACCGCCTTCAGCGGTACGTTGCTTGCCCCGACTGAGCTGACAGACAAGAAGGAGTACACTGCCTATATCACACCCGAGAAGGACGGCGACGTGAAGATTGGATTCCATGCGCTCAGCGATCCCGACATGTTCAACCTGCTGCTGTTCGGTGTCCATGTGAGTGCCGGATCTGCAGTGACCGCTCCCGACTCCATCAGCAATCTCACGCTGGTCCCCGACAAGCAGGGAGACACCCGTGTCGGCATCTCGTTTGACGTACCCAAGACCGCCATCGACGGCTCGCGCCTTACGTCTGTCACCAAGGCCGAGGTCTACCGCGACGGCACACTGCTGAAAACCGTGACAGACGGTATCGAACCGGGCTGCAACGTCTATTTCAATGACTTTGTCGATACCGACGGCATCTACGCCTACAAGGTCATCGTCTACAACGAGAGCGGCGCCGGACGCGTATCGGGCGTGAAGAGCGTCTTTGTGGGCACCGACATACCGGCTGCCGTCGACCAAAAGAGCATAGCCGTCAAGGACAACGGCAACTCGCTTGGCATATCGTGGCAGGGCGTGACCCAGGGCCAGAACGGCGGATATGTCGATCCCGCCAAGATATCGTACAATCTCTACGACCGTCTCTCCTACGACGATTTCTACGGTTACGAGTACGGCAACCTTCTCGACAGTGTCTGCGGCACTTCGCAGAGCACGGTTGCGATGAACACCGATGAGGGCGACCAGGAGATGCTGACTGTGCATATCCAGCCGCAGAACGTCAAGGGTATGGGCAACTACAGCAAGGCCATGACCATCGTCACGGGTGCCCCCTACACGATACCCTTCAGCGAATCCTTCGACAACGGCGACATCGCCTATGGCCTGTGGTGGTACAATGCCGAAGGATCGTCATCGTGGTACCTCAACAATGACGTGGCATCCGAGGACGGCGCCACGCCCGGCGTAGCCGTGTTCGACGGTTGTGGCGACGAGTCCTACTTCGCTTCGGGCAAGATCGCGCCAGCCGGCGCCACCAACCTGAAACTCTATTTCACCATGCGGAGCGAGATGGAAGCCCAGGCTACGCTCACCGTACAGATACAGAAGCCCGACGGTACGGTAGATAATCTCAAGACCTATGCGTTTGACGGATCGGAAGAGACCACGCCCTGGCAGACGGAATGCCTCTCTCTGGCCAAGTATGCCAATGAGCGCTACATCATCGTGCGCTTCCTCGGCAACGGCCGCGGACTCATCCCCATCGACAATGTGCAGGTGCGCCATGTCTATGCCGACGACCTCACAGCCACGATGACTGCCCCCGAAAAACTGAAGAAGGGACAGACGGGCAAGGTGACGGTCAAGGTCACCAACTATGGAGAGAACGCCGCTTCGGCCTATACTGTGCGCCTGCTCGACGGCGATGAGGCTGTCGGCAGCCAGACTGTCAGCACGACGCTTGCTCCGATGGCATCCGACACGCTGTCGTTCGACTACACGCCGACCATCTTCCACGACGGCGCGACGGCCGAACTGACCGCAGAGGTCATCTATGACGGCGACCAGGACGAGAGCAACAACAAGGCTTCGGCTACGGTCAGCCTCATTTCCTCGACCAAGCCCGCACCCGCTTCGGCTACCGTTGCCACCGGTACAGCCGGATCTGTGGTCACATGGACGGCTCCTGCCACAGACAAGAAAGAGGTGGCCGAGAGCTTCGAAAGCTATGACTCCTGGACCGTCGACAATTTTGGCGACTGGACCTGCATCGACGGCGACAAAGGCTATACCGGAAGCATTTTCAACGATTATAGTTACGACAACCAAGGTTCACCCTACGCCTTCATCATCTTTGATCCCAACGGCATAGATCCCGAAATACTGGACAACAATCCCGAGCTCACGCCCCACTCGGGCGACAAGTATGCTGCTGCCATGTACAGTGTGCTCGACGACAACTTCGTCGATGCCGACAACTGGCTCATCAGTCCGTCGCTCTCCGGCGAGCAGCAGACCGTCAAGTTCTATGCCCTCAACCAGGCCGACTCGGAGAGCAATTATCCCGAGACCATCGAACTGCTCTACTCTACGGGCGGCACAGACAAGGATGAGTTTACGTCTGTCAAGACCGTCACCATAGAAAACGGAGCGTGGGAGGAAGTGTCCTTTGATGTGCCTGCCGGCGCCACCCATTTCGCTATCCGCCACATCACCGAGGAGGGCGGATACCTGCTGGGCATCGACGACGTGACCTACAAGGCAGGCTACGGCGTGCTGACGGGCTACAAAGTCTATCGCGACGGCCAGCTGCTGGCTACGGTCGATGCCTCGACTACGAAGTATACCGATGCTTCCGGCTCCGCTGAAACGAGCGTCTACGCCGTGACCGCAGTCTACGCCGACGGCGAGTCGGCACCCACTGTGGCCATGTCCGTTCCGACGGGCATCGACAATGTTGAGAATGCCGGAGAAGTGCAGCCCTTCGATGTATATACCATCGACGGCAAACTTGTGGGCGAAGGCCTGACCTCCACCCGACTCCTGCTGCCCGGCGTCTATGTCATCAACGGACAGAAGGTGACCGTGAAGTAGTACGGCCCTGCCGTCCTGCAATGGACAACGGCAGACAACAATAATGCGAAGAAGCGCATTCGTCCCTTGTGGCGGATGCGCTTCTTTGCATCGTGCGCCCGGCATGTCCTTTTGCCAATGGCCCTAAGATAAAAAGCGTGTTTCCATGGGCAAAGAAATGGCCAGCCGTCCGTGCCTGTAAGATAATATTTGTATCTTTGCAGACAAACATAAACCACACCGCAATATGGCAGCATTGAAACTTTACCCGGTAGGGTTGCAGACATTCGAGCGAATCATCAAAGAGGATAAACTCTATATTGACAAGACGGAGCATATTTACCGAATGGTGCACACCAGCGGAACATATTTTTTCCTTAGCCGTCCGCGCCGTTTTGGCAAGTCGTTGCTCGTGTCCACCTTCAAAAGCTATTTTGAAGGTAAGAAAGACTTGTTCAGGGGGCTTGCCATTGAAAAGCTTGAGACGGAGTGGACGGAATATCCCGTACTGCACTTCAGTATGGCGGGTGGCAAGCACATGGAGAAAGATCAGCTTGAGCGCTATCTCGGCTACCAACTTGAAAACCAGGAACGCCTGTTCGGCATGACACTACATCGGGATGGTGCCAACAACCGTCTGTCCGACTTGATAATGACCGCATACAACAAGACCGGCAAACAGGTGGTGGTGCTCATCGACGAATATGACGCGCCTTTGCTCGACGTGATGCATGAGGACGAGAAACTTCCCGTGCTGCGCAATGTCATGCGCAATTTCTACAGTCCGCTGAAAGACTGCGAGCCATATCTGCGTTTCGTATTCCTCACCGGCATAACCAAGTTTTCACAGATGAGCATATTCAGCGAGCTGAACAACATCACGAACATCAGCATGAGGGACGAGTATGCCGGTATCTGCGGCATAACCTTGGAGGAACTGATGACGCAAATGTCGGCTGACGTAGACGCATTGGCCGGGAAATTGGGCAAGACGCGGGAGGAGACGCTCGCAAAGCTGCGCGAGTATTACGACGGATATCACTTCGCCGCACAATCGCCCGACGTATTCAACCCATACAGTCTACTCAATGCTATGGCGGCAGGCCAGCTTGACCATTATTGGTTCTCGTCCGGCACGCCGACATATCTCATCGAGATGCTCAAGAAGTTTCACGTCATGCCGTCGGAAATTGGCGGCGGCGACGCCGACAAGTCAGAGTTTGACGCGCCTACGGAGAACATGACTTCCGTGATACCCTTGCTCTATCAGAGCGGCTACATCACTATAAAGGGCTATGACCCCGAGACCGAGCTATATACGCTCGACCTGCCGAACAAGGAAATAAGCGTGGGCCTCTACCGCTGCCTCTTGCCCAACTACATCGGCACGAACACCGTAAAGGGTACCACGACCATAGCCAAGATGTCGGCCCTCATCCGCCATGGCAACATGGACGGGGCGCTGGAGATGCTGCAGGCCTTCCTCGAGACCGTACCCTACTGTCAGGGCGCCAATACTGAGGGCCACTACCAGCAGATGATGTATGTCATCTTCTCTATCCTCAACCATTATGTCGACGTTGAGGTACGCACGCCTCGCGGCCGTGTGGACATGGTGCTGCGCACCGCCACGCGTCTCTATCTTTTCGAGCTAAAGCTCAATAAGGATGCGGCTGCGGCAATGCGGCAAATAGACCTGAAGCAATATCCCAAGCGCTTTTCGCAGTGTGGCCTGCCCATCGTGAAAGTGGGCGTCAACTTTGATGTCGACAAACACAACATCACGGATTGGACGGTAGAAGAATAACACTTTTTCCATGCGCTACGTAGACGTTGTCCTTCCCCTGCCGCTTGACGGCCTTTTCACCTATAGCGTGACCGACGAAATGGCCGGCGGCGTGTGTCTTGGCGTGCGTCTGCTTGTGCCGTTCGGCAAAAGCAAGACCTATACGGCAATGGCGGTGCGTCTGCATGACCAAAAGCCCGACTTCGAAGTGAAGGCCATACTGGCAGTTGTCGACGACGCTCCGGTATTGCCCGAACGGCAGTTCCGGCTTTGGGAGTGGATCGCGGAGTACTACATGGCTCCCCTCGGCGACGTGTTCAAGGCTGCCATGCCCTCGGGACTCAAGGCCGAAGACGGATACCGGCCGAAGACGGAGCGGTGTGTGGCCCTTGCCGAAAACCTGCGAGGCGAACGGGCACTGTATATTGCCTGCGACCTTTTCGGCCGCGCCGTGCGCCAGCGCGAGATGTTCATGGCCTACCTATCGCTTTCGCACTGGGATTCGCTCGACGGCGATGTGCCGTCGTCGCCCATTGCCGAGGTGACGTGCGAGGAACTGCTCAACGAGACCCATGCCACCACCGCCATACTCCGCCAGATCGTCGACCGCGGCTTTTTGCGCATATACGAGCGTGAGGTGGGGCGCATCAATGTGGAGGGCGATGCCCATCCCGAAAACATAAAACCGCTCAGCCAGGCCCAGCAGACCGCCTATGACGCCATACGCAGTTCGTTCGAACAAAAGAATGTCGTGTTGCTGCACGGGGTCACGTCGAGCGGGAAAACCGAAATCTACATCCATCTCATCCGGAAGGCCGTCGCCGAAGGCAAGCAAGTGCTCTATCTCCTTCCCGAAATAGCGCTCACCGTGCAGATCATGCAGCGGCTGCGCCATGTGTTCGGCCCGCGGTTGGGCATCTACCATTCCAAGTTCAGTGACGCCGAGCGGGTGGAGATTTGGCGCAAGCAACTGTCCGACGACCCCTACGACGTGATTCTCGGGGCCCGGTCGGCCGTGTTTCTTCCCTTCCGGCGGCTCGGACTTGTCATCGTCGACGAGGAACACGAGACATCCTACAAACAGCAGGATCCGGCTCCGCGCTACCATGCTCGCTCGGCTGCCATCGTCCTGGCCAGCCTCTATGGGGCCAAGACCCTTCTCGGTACGGCCACACCGTCGGTGGAGAGCGCCTACAATGCGCAGACCGGCAAGTATGGACTGGTGCGCCTGTCCACGCGCTACCGCGACGTGGCCCTGCCCGAGATACAGGTGGTCGACACCAAAGACCTGCAGCGTCGCAAGATGATGACCGGACCCTTCTCTCCCCAGCTGCTTGCCGCCATGCGCGAAGCGCTGGAGGCGGGCCGGCAGGTGATACTCTTCCAAAACCGCCGCGGCTTCGCTCCGATGATAGAGTGCCGCGTCTGCGGCTGGGTGCCGCGCTGCAAGAACTGCGATGTGTCGCTCACGCTGCACAAGACCATGAACGTGCTCACCTGCCACTATTGCGGCTATACCTACGCCGTGCCGGCGAAGTGCCCCTGCTGCGAGAGCACCGACTTGCGGGGCCGCGGATACGGCACGGAAAAGATCGAAGACCAGATTCGCGGTCTCTTCCCCGAGGCGCGTATCTCCCGCATGGATCTCGACACCACCCGCACGCGCAATGCCTATGACCGGCTCATTGCCGACTTTTCCGAAGGACGTACCAATGTGCTTGTCGGCACGCAGATGGTGAGCAAGGGACTAGACTTTGGTGGCGTAAGCGTTGTCGGCATACTCGGAGCCGACGCGATGCTCAATTATCCTGACTTCCGCGCTTACGAGCACGCCTTCATGATGATGTCGCAGGTGGCGGGCCGTGCAGGCCGCCGCGGCCGCCGCGGACTTGTCATCCTGCAGACCAAGAGTCCCGACCTTCCGGTCATCGGCCAGGTGGTGCGTGATGACTATGCCACGTTCTACCGCGACCTGATCGAGGAGCGTCGTCTTTTCCACTATCCGCCTTTCTTCCATCTTGTCTACGTCTTCCTGCGCCACCGTGATGACCGTATCGTGGAGGCGGCCGCCGCTACCCTTGCTGCCAGTCTGCGCCACTTCCTCGGCGACCGTGTGCTCGGTCCCGACAGACCGGCCGTGGCCCGTGTCAAGCAACAGAGCATCCGCAAGATGGTCATCAAACTGGAACTGGGCATTGACCTCCGCCAGGTGCGTGCCGGACTGCGCCAGATACAGACGGCTCTGCTGCAGGACAAACGGTATGCCGCGGTAATGGTGTACTACGATGTAGACCCGCTTTGAAAAAGACAAGTATGTCGTATTTGTCTGCGAATATATGTGCCAAATGATACGCGTGTATACATTCGCATGGTGATAACGCCGGTTGACTGTCACCTTCCTGACACATTGAAAACACATAAAAACCGGGAAATCCTTGGCTTGCAGTCGGATTTTCCCGGTTTTTCTGTGTGCTTATGCTGCGTTTCCCGTATGGATGCCGGAGCTTACAGCGGGCTGCAGGCGTCGCGGAGCCATGCCTGCTCGTCGCTGTCGAGCAGCGGCGAAAGGGCGTTGTATACCTTCTGGTGGTATTCGTCGAGCCATCTGCGCTCGTCGGGGGTGAGCATGTCGGTGATGATGGGCGACTTGTCGATGGGGCAGAGGGTGAGCGGTTCGAAGCAGAGGAAGCGCCCGAACTCCGTCTCTTTGTAGGGGCGTATGAGCAGGGTGTTCTCCGTGCGCACGCCGAAGCGTCCGGCGAGGTACAGGCCCGGTTCGTCGGTCACGGTCATGCCGGCGTGCAGCGGTGCCGGCCGCCACTCCATGCGTATTTGGTGCGGTCCCTCGTGTACGTTGAGGTAGGCGCCCACACCATGTCCGGTGCCGTGGAGGAAGTTCATGCCCTCGTGCCACATGGCCATTCGTGCCACGGCATCGAGTTGCGAACCGCAGGCGCCGTCGGGGAAACAGAGGTTCTGCAGTTGCAGATGCCCCTTGAGCACGAGCGTGTATACCCGTTTCTGCTCTTCGCTGACAGGTCCGAGGGCGATGGTGCGGGTGATGTCGGTCGTGCCGTCCTCATACTGGGCGCCGCTGTCGAGCAGCAGCAGGCCTTCGGGGCGGAGCGGAGCGTCGGTCGTGGGTGTCGCCTCGTAGTGTACGATGGCGCCGTGGGCCTCGTATCCGGCGATGGTGTCGAAGGAGATGTCGCGGAAGAGCGGCTGCTCGGCCCGCAGGGCGGTCAGTTTCCGGTCGACGCTCATCTCTGTCTCGTTGCCTTGAGCCACGGCAGGGATCAGCCAGCGCAGGAAGCGAACGAGAGCCACGCCGTCGCGCAGCATGGCATGGCGGAACCCTTCGGTCTCGGCCTCGCTCTTCACCGCCTTCATGGCCGGTATGGGCGATGCGGCGCGTATGATGCGGTGCTTCTGCCGGGCGATGGAGTAGAGGGTGTAGTTGGTCTCGGAGGGGTCGAGCAGGATGTTGTACTCGAAGTAGGCGCGCAGGCCGTCGGCGATATTGCCGTAGCTGTCGGTGTCTACCCCTTCAGCGGCGAGATAAGCTTTGACCTCGGGTGTGAGTTTCTCCGGGTCGGTGAAGAGGGTGGCGCGGTCGGAGGCGATGAGCAGGTAGGCCACGAATACCGGATTGCAGTGTACGTCGCTTCCGCGCAGGTTGAGTGTCCAGGCAATGTCGTCGAGTGCCGACACCAGCATGCCGTCGGCTTTGTGGCGGTGGAGTGCGTTGCGTATGTCGGCGAGCTTGTCGTGGCAGGTGCGGCCCGTGTACTGCAGACTGTGCAGACGTATCTTGTCGGCGGGTATGGCCGGACGTCCGGTCCAGATGGTCTGCAGCGGGTCGGCGTTGGTGCGGACAGTGATGCCGGTCTGCCGCATGTCCTGGATGAGGCTTTCCACTTCGGCGGTCGTGGCGCACAGTCCGTCAATGCCGATCTCCGTTGTGCTGCTGTCCTGCAGTTGTGCGGCGATCCACTCCGCTATGCCGGGTGTGCCCTCGATGCGCTCGCGCATGAGCTGGTATTCCGTGCCCTGCAGCTGTTCTTCGGCGGCGATGAAGTAGCGGGAGTCTGTCCACAGAGCCGCGGCGTGGCGCGTGACGACAGCGGTGCCGGCCGATCCGTCGAAGCCTGATATCCACTTCCGTCCTTCCCAACGGCTCGGCACGTATTCGCTGTTGTGCGGGTCGGTACTGGGAAAGATGAATGCGGCGAGGTGCTCGTGCTCCATCCATTGGCGCAGGGCTTCGATGCGCCTTTGTATTTGTTTGGGTTCTGCCATAGGTGTTCAGATGTTATGTGCGGCCGGTATGTCAGTTGTCATCCTCCTCTTCGTCGTCGAAGTTGTATGCCCCGTCGCCGAAGTCGTTATAGTTGTATCCGTATACGATGCACTCGGCTTCCTCAAAGTCGAAATCTTCGGGATGGTAGGTTGCGCCCAGCCATTCTCTATATTCCTTGGCCCGGGCCGACCGCGGGTGTTTCATGGCCTCGCAGAGCTCGTAGTAGCCCGGCACTCCTCCGCAGTCTTCGGGCGGGCAGGCGCGTTTGCCGCTGAGGAGCTTGACGTAAGGCTCTTCCTCGTCGCCGAAGTCTTCTATCTTGTTGAGCGTGACCTCGTGTTCCCATCCGTCGCCGAAGTCGTATTCGAAGACGACGCGGTCTTTCTCCTCCTTCAGCAGGTGGGCGATGCTGTAGTCGCCGCCCCAGCGGGAGTTGGTCCATTCCATTTCTTCCTTGTCCAGATATTTTGTGGCATAGTAGGTATTGTCTTTGGTGCGGAACTGGTGCAGGTGTTCGTCCCACCAGCCCATGGCGTCGACGATGATGTCTGCAAGTGACGTGAGTTTTATGGAAGACGGCACGACGATTTTGCGCCAGATGCTGGGAGAGATGTTGCGCAGTTTGATGCGGAGCGTGTATTTCTTGATTTCCACGGCGGGCATGCATTCCATGATTCCGGTGCTCTTGTGTTCGTATGTGGAGTCATCCCCGTCATTGTCTTCGTGCCCGTCTTGCATGAGGGCCGGCGGAAAGTCGTCCTTGGATATTTCCGGGGCAGGCCCGCCGCCGAAGAGCATGTCCATGAGGGCTTCTTCTGCCAGATCGGACAGTTCCTTTTCGTTCAGGCTGCTCAGGTATTCGGTGGCATCTTCTATGGTCGCGCATCTCCCGGTCTTCCGTTGGATATATCCTAGGATGTAGTCGTTTAGGGTGTCCATGATAGACGTGTCGGTCTTCTTTTTCTTTTTCATGTGTATGTGTATGGATATTGTTTTCCACAAAGTTAGGCTTTTTGTTCCGGTCGTACAAGCGGACGGGCACAAAAAAGCACGGTGTGACACGGACAGCGGCATATTCTTGCCTTTTTGTTCCTTGTCACACCGTGGTGCCGCACACTTCCGGTTGGTCTTCCGGCCGGAAGTGTATTGTGCGTATGTCTATTGTTGCGTATTTCTGGGGAAAGACACCTCCTAAAACAAAATCTGTTGTGTTTCTTGTCTGGTCTTGTCGCTTGCCGGGGAGATTAGTCCTCGTTGGCGCGCAACTGCTGTACGTAGATAGCGTGCTCCATCTTGAGTCTCTTCAGTACAGACGGCTTGTTGTACTGCTGGCGTCTGCGCAGTTCCTTTACAACGCCGGTCTTTTCAAATTTTCTTTTGAACTTCTTGAGTGCTCTTTCGATGTTCTCGCCATCTTTTACGGGTACAATAATCATTGTTTTTTTGTTTTATTTTATTTGGTGATACTTGTTGCGTCATGGCGCAATGCCATGTTTAGCGGCTGCAAAGTTACTGTATATTTGTCGATTGGCCAACTTTTCGCCATACTTTTTGCATTTGTTTGCCATGTTCCGGGCTTTCTTCCTTACTTTTGTCTTAACTTTGCATCCGAAATGTACAAGCCCTACAACAGAAACGTACGCACGGCCTGGCTGTTGCTGGTCGTTTATGCAGCGATGGTGCTGGCCGTGTCTGTCCACCGGCATTCGGATGCCGCAGTGGACAGTGTGGCCTGTTGTCAGGACTGTGCCCGCCATGTACGCCATGCGGGCCATCTTTCTGTCGATCTTCCTGTGCACGGAGCCTGTGTGCTTTGCCAGTTGCAGGCTATGCCCTGCCTTGTGCCCACCGTTCTGGCCGGGGTGGTCTTCGCCTTTGCGGGGACTGCGCTGCCGCGTATGGCGTGTCGGGCCGGCCGCCTGTCGGTGCGGGGCATTGTATCGCTGCGGGCTCCTCCTTGTATGGGGCGTTTCTGCGCTATGGTATAGCGTAGTGCGGAAAGGCCAGCGCTTTTCCATCATAAAAACGGCTTTGCCGGCATATTGTATGTATGGCGTTTCCTTCACCCGTTCCTTTGGACGGCGGAGGAGATGCCTGTGCGGTATGTCGTATGGCCAAACATGCATTATCATACAATCATACAGGGAAACCCAATCATGACAATATACAACAGATGTCTTGGGCTGCTGCTGGCGTTGGCTTTCGCGTCGGCACAGGCCCGTACCGTAAGCGAAAGCACCGACAGTGTGGTGCACCAGCCTATGACCGAAACCGATGTGAAACTCAATGAGGTGGTTGTCACCGGACTCACCGGAAGCCAGAAACTGCGGCAGTCGCCGGCGCCGGTCTCCGTCGTGAGCCACCGCCAGCTGGAAGCGGCTGCCGCCTCCAATATTATCGATGCCGTGGCCCGGCAGCCGGGCGTGTCGCAGATCACCACCGGAGGCAGCATCTCCAAGCCGGTGATACGCGGTCTGGGCTACAACCGTGTGGTGGTCGTCAAGGACGGCATCCGTCAGGAAGGCCAGCAGTGGGGCGACGAGCACGGTGTGGAGATCGACGCCCACACGGTACACTCCGCCGAGATACTCAAGGGCCCGGCCAGTCTGATGTACGGATCTGATGCCATGGCCGGCGTGCTCGTGTTCCATGGCGATCCCGTTCCGGCCCGGGGAACAGTCACCGGGCAGCTGAGCACGGGCTACCAGACCAACAACGGACTCATAGACTACTCCGTCGACAATGCCGGACATCTCGGCCACTGGTCGTGGAACACCCGGTACAGCGGCAAGCTGGCGCATGCCTACCGCAACAGGTACGACGGCTATGTGTACGGGTCGTCCTATCGCGAGCAGGCTTTCTCCCAACAGGCGGGCTACAATTTCTCCCGGGGATATTCCCGCCTCTCGTTCGACTACTACCACATCACGCCCGGCATCGTCGAGGGCGGGCGCGATGAGACCACCGGTCAGCTGGCTGTGCCCGACGGGTACAGTGCCGGGAGTTATGGCCGGCCGATGCCCTACCAGCAGGTACACCACTACAAGGTGGTTTGGGACAATCTCTTCTATGTGGGCGACGGTTCGCTCAAGGCGCTCGTGGCCTACCAGCAGAACCGCCGCCAGGAGTATGAGGAAGAGGAGACGCCCGACGTCTGCGGACTCGACATGCAGCTGCATACCGTCAACTATGGCCTGCACTATCTCTCGCCCGAGCGCGGCGGATGGAAGTGGGCGGCCGGCATCGGGGGCATGTACCAGCGGTCGGCCAACCGCGGCACCGAGTATCTCATACCGGCCAACCGCCTCTTCGACTATGGACTCTTTGTCACGGCGAGCCGCACGGCCGGGCGTGTCAGCCTGAGCGGTGGTCTGCGCTACGACCGCCGGCATCTGCACGGTGAGGCGCTCGAGGACGGCGGCGATGTGCGTTTCACGGAGTTCCGCCGCAGTTTCGACGGTGTGACCGGAAGTCTCGGCGTGACCGTCGATCTCAGTCCATCCTTTACTGTCAAGGCCAATCTCTCGCGCGGCTTCCGTGCGCCGAACGCCAGCGAACTGGGTTCCAACGGTGTGCACGAGGGTACGGCGCGCTATGAGGTGGGCAACGATGCGCTCAAGGCCGAGCACAGCTGGCAGGCCGACCTCGGGGCCGACTATGTGTCGCCGTGGGTTTCGGCGCGCCTGGCGCTGTTTGCCAACCGCATCGGCCACTACGTCTTCTCGCAGAAGATGGCCGGCGCCGACGGACAGGAAATCATCGTCGACGGTGTGCCCGTCTACCGCTTCACCTCGGGCGACGCCCGTATCATGGGCGGCGAGGCGAGCGTCGACGTGCACCCTCTGCCCCATCTGCACGTGAGCAGCAGTTTCTCCTACGTACACTCGGAGCAGCTGCACTGCGACCGCGATGCCCGCTGCCTGCCCTTCACGCCCGCTCCCCGCTGGCTGTCGGATGTCAGGTACGAGCTGTTTTGCAACAAGCGGTGGGTAGACAATCTCTACCTGCAGTTCACCGTAGACTGCAACCTGCGGCAGAACCGCTGCCTTGCGGCCAACGGTACCGAGACCCCGACGCCTTCCTACACTCTCCTGCACCTGTATGCCGGGGCCGATGTCAAGGTGAAGGGCCGCCGCGCCTTCTCGCTCTACCTTGCGCTGGAGAACATTGCCGACCGCGCTTACCAGAATCATCTCAGCCGGTTGAAGTACACCGACGTCAACAATGTGACGCTGCGTCGCGGTGTCTACAATATGGGGCGCAACTTCTCCGTGCGGCTTGTCGTGCCCTTTGGCGGGTAGCCGGCGCTGCCCGGTGACCTCCGTCGCGGCCCTGTCGTGCCAGTACGAGGCCTTGCGTACTCGAGTACGCGGGCCGCGTACTGACACTTTACCCCATGTATCCCGCCTTTTTCCGGCCGCCCGGAGGACCTGTATGGTGCCGTCCGGCGGGCGAAAAGTACAGGGAGGACAGAAGGCCAAATGGTGATTAACAAAAAATAACATTCGCGTGAAGCAATTTTTACCCCGTTCGCGCATTATATATGTATACGTTAGTAAAAGACCAAACACTATTTGGACACTATTTTAGGACAATGATTTTTTTAGGATAATGAACAACAAACTGACAAGACGGATGGCAATGTACGCAGTGGCGGCACTCATCCTATCCCTGATTCCGATACTCGCAGTGAGCGGTTATCTGCACCCTATGGCCGACGATTATGTATTTGCGGCACCCGTACACCATGCCTGGCTCCAGACCCATTCGCCAGTGGCTGTCTTGCGGGCGGCGCTCGACGTGGCCGTCACCATGTACCACAAATGGCAGGGCACCTACACGGCCTGTTTCATCATGTCTTTGCAGCCCGGCGCGTTCGGACACTACTGGCTCACGCCCTTCCTGCTCATCGGCTCCTACATTGCGGCATCCTATACGTTTGGCATGGCCGTCATGCGCCGTATGCTGGGGGCGCGCACTTCTGAGGCGGTGCTGGTGACCACTGTCGTGACAATGGCCAGCATACAGTTTGTGGCATCGGTCTACGACGCATACTATTGGTTCAACGGTGCGGTCTACTATACCTTCTACTATTCGGTGCTGCTCGTGCTCGCCGCCGTCCTTGTCGTCCATGCCACCGGCCAGGGCCTGCGGCGCCGGGTGACGGCCGTGGTGGCCTTGCCGCTGACCGTCTTCCTTGCCGGCGGCAATTTCTCTACCGGACTTGCCGCACCGGCCCTCATGGTCTTCACCGTTGTCGTGATGAGGCTGCGGGGCAAGCGCGTTCCGCGGCTCTTTTTCGTGGTCTTCGCCGTCTATTGCCTGGCGTTCCTGCTCAGTGTGGCGGCTCCCGGCAATGAGTATCGCCGTATAGCCGAGCCCCACTCGGTAAATCCCCTCATGGCGGCGTGCCTGTCCATAGGCAAGGGCGTGGAGTTTATCGCCAGAAACCTCAATCCCATCCTGCTCTTGCTCTTTGTCGCCATCGCACCGACTATCGCCCGGATAGCGCGGCGCAGCCGTTACACCTTCGAGCATCCGTGGCTGGTGCTCGCGGCGTCGCTGTGCCTGTATTTCGTGTTCCTCTTCCCCGTGTGCTACGCCCTCGGTTTCAGAGGCCCCGGACGCATGCAGAACATCTACACCTACAATATGTGCTGGCTTCTCGCCTTCGACATCTACTACCTTTCCGGTGCGGTGCAGCACCGTAGGGCCGACGGCGGAGCGCTCAGCAGCCATGCGCTCGCCATCTGCTCCATCGTGCGCGACCGTGTGTCGGGCTACCGCAGGCTGGCACTGCCGCTGTTTGCCGTATTGCTGGTGTCGTCGGCGATACTGAAGATCTCGGCCAGCAGCAAGGCAGCAAGACTGATCTACAAGGGTACGGTCGTGGCATACGACCGTGAGATGACGCAGCGCGAGCGTGTGCTTGCTGCGCCTGCCGCCACGGCGGTGCTTCAGCCGCTCACGGTGCGGATACCGTCAGACGCGTTCAACGACGTCAATGTGTACCGCGGCTATTGGGTCAACCGCGGCATAAGCATGTTCTATGGCAAACAGTGGGTTGCGGCCTCCAAGATGCCGCCACCCGACGACATTGCCGCTGAAATGAGAAAAAAGTGCCACCGCGAGGTAGGGCCGGGCAATCTGGTCTACAAGGAGATGGGCGTCAGCCCGACGGTGGCATCCGACGGCCGTCTCGCTTCAGAAGCCGACACCGTGCGCATGGTCTCCCGTCCGGCACCGACCGCTTCGTGCAAGGTACCGGAAACGTCCCGGCGCTTTATGCCTTTCTTGTAGAACAAATACTGATTGTTTCGTCACCAAGGTAGTGGGTGCGGTGTCCCCGTGTCGTGGATAAAATGTACGGCGGGACACCGCACCTGCTTGTTTACTCCTTGGTCGTCTTGTTGGTCAGGTACATGCCGAGCAGTATGCAGGCTGCGCCGGCGAGGAAGTACGGAGTGATCTTTTCGCCGAGTACCCATGAGGCGAAGATCATGGTGGTGATGGGGTTGAAGTAGACCCAGTTGGTGGCCTTCACCGCTCCGAGTCTGGCGATGCACCAGTTCCATGTGAGGTAGCAGACCATGGAGGCGATGCAGCCCAGGAACAGCAGGTTGCCGGCCACTTGCGGGCGGGCCAGCACGTCGGCCGACGGCAGGGCGGGTACGAAGAGGTAGTAGGGGAGGATGGTCAGCACGCCGTAGAAAAACACCTTGCGGGTGATGAAGGCGGCGCTGTACCGGCCGCTCACCGCCTTCATCAGCAGCGAATAGACGGCCCAGCAGAGGCAGGCCGTGAAGGCCAGCGTGTCGCCCACGGGCGAGAGGTGGAGCACAAACTTGCCGTTGAGCACGACGATGGCCATGCCGGTGAAGGCCAGCAGCGATCCCGTCAGCTGTGTGGCGCTGATGCGCGACGAGCTGCGGTAGACGAGCCTTACCAGCAGGGTGGCAAAGAGCGGGCATGAGCAGACGATGAGCGAGGTGTTGGTCGTGGTGGTGAAGTTCATCGACTCGTTCTCGCTCAGAAAGTAGAGCGATCCGCCCGTGACGCCCAGCAGGACCATCTTGGCCTCGTCTCTCCACGAGTCTGACAGGATGCGCTTGTGGTAGAGCGCGAGCATCAGTATGTAGGCTATGATAAACCGGAGGGTGAAGATGGTAGCGGGCGAGAGTCCGTTGAGCATGAGTACCTTGGTTGCCACGAAGGTGGTGCCCCAGATGGCTACTGTGGCAAATGCCACGAGATGATAGAGTATGTTGCTGCCGTTGCCCATGTCGGTTTCTGAATGTCTTTTGCCGTTGTCCTCCTGGAGGACGTTGTTCTCCGTGGAGGCCGTTGACCTCCTGGATGTATTCTTGCCTTAGAAGTCTTCCTGTTCTTCCAGGAATTTTTCGATGTGTGCCCCGAATCTCTTGTCGTGCATCTCTTTTGCCGCCTTTACCGGGTTCTCTGCGCCAGCGATGGCATCGGTCATGTCGATGCCCGTCCATGTGCCCAGTTGGGTGAGCGGTTCGATGTCGTCTGCAGTCAGTCCGCCGGTGGCCATCAGCGGCAGGTCGATGTTGTGGACCTGCATCTGGTGGACGAGCTTCCGGTATCCGGCCAGTCCCAGTGCTGACGGCTGGTCTTTTCCGTTGTCGGTATGGCGGAGCGGTCCGCAGCATACATAGTCGGCGCCGAGGGCCTGCAGGCGCCGGATGTCGTTGAAGGTGTCGGCTGCGCAGCCGATGATGTAGTCATCGCCCAGTATCTTGCGTGCCTCGTCTGCGGGCATGTCGTCCTTGGTGAGGAAGACGCCGTCTGCCTGCAGGCGTTTGGCCAGTTCTACATGGCCTTCAAGGGTGAGGACGGCATCGGCGCCCTCGCAGGCTATCTTGAGTTGGCCGACTACGGATGCCCATTCGTCGTCTGTGGCGTCCGGCATGGACAGCTGTATCCATTGGCAGCCGCCGATGAGTGCGAGGTAGGCGCTCTGCAGACAGGAGAACCGGTCGCTCTGGCGGGCGGTGAACAGATAGTTGGTGCGGAAAATGGAAAATGCCAGTGACTTCGTCATATGTACAATAATAAATAATAGATAAAGGTGTGTTTCTGCGTGTCCGTCCGGGGAAAGGCCGGTTAGTGGGGATATGTGTCAGCGCCGGGTGCTGCACTTCTTCTGGTCGACAGCCGAATTGCGCTCCCAAAATACGCCGTCTGTGTAGCCTTGGATGGAGGGGGCTGCGGTGACGCCGTTGATCCGTTTGGCTGACCATAGGCAGTATTCCCTGTTGACCTCTACGCCGAAGAAGGACCGTCCGAGTTTGCGGGCTACAACTGCGGCGGTTCCGCTGCCGAGGAAGGGGTCGAATATCCGGTCGCCCGGTCTCGATGAGGCCAGAATCAGTTTGGCATACAGTTTTTCGGGCTTCTGTGTCGGGTGGTCGGTGTTCTCCGGCATGGACCAGAAGGGGACGCTGATGTCGTCCCAGAAGTTGGAGGGGTAGGTCGTGCGGAACTTGCCCGATGCGGTCTCCTCCCAGTCTTTGGGCGTGCCGTCTACTTTGTAGGGCGCTTTCACCCGCCGCCTTATCTTGACGGACTCCACGTCGAAATAATAGTTCTTGGGGTCTTTCACGGCAAACCAGATGTCCTCCATGGCGTTTTTCCAGTTGTTCCGGTTGCCGCGTCCCTTTTCCCTTTGCCAGGTGATGCGGTTGATGACCGTGAGCCGTTCCTCGATGACCCGCTGCATGGAGGAGGCGCACTTCCAGTCGCCGCACATGTAGAGCGTGCCGTTGGGGACCAGCTTGTCGCAGACCTTGTAGAACCAGCTTCTCAGGTATTCCTCGTAGTCGTCAGCCCCCATGCTCGAGAATTTCCGGCCGTGGAAGTTCTTGTCGAGGTTGTAGGGCGGGTCGACGATTGCCAGGTTGAAGTATCCGTCGGGTATCAGGTCCAGGCAGTCGAGCAGGTCGGCGTTGACGATGGCGTCGTCGGTGAATTTTTGCTTCAGGTCGTCCGTATGGAGAATGGTTTTCTCCAATGCCGGTATCTCGCTGTCTGAGACAGTCAGGGTTCTGTTGCGCGCCGCGCGGACTTTTTCTGCCATGAGTGTTTCCCAAATCTGTGCAAAGGTATAAACTTTTATCGGAAACGCACGGTATGGATGGGGCTAAGTGACAGTAATTTTGTCTGCGGTGTGTCCTGTGCTGCCCGATACCCGCCGGTTATGGGCGGGGAAAAGCAGGAAAAGATATCCGTATGCTTGATTTATGTCAAGAAAACCGCAGTTTTATGATTTTCTTCATACAGATATCTTGCATTCTTCATAAGATGTTCATATCTTTGCAATGTTTTTCATGGTATTAGATTTAAGGTTAACAAAGGTTGGGACTCAGCGGAGCCCCTTTTTTTGTGCCCGAAATCATTTTTAGTGCCGTGAGGCCATGTGTTTTTCGGGCACAAAATTTATTTGTACCTTTATTTATTTGTACCTTTGCACATGGTCATCCGCTTTTGGGGATGAAGTCAGAATAATTTCCAAATCAAAGAAATATATGCAAACGAAAAAGATTTTTTTAGGATGTGCATTTGCGGCCGGCATGGGTATGCTGACCAGTTGCGGCACAATCGGACAGAGCGGTACGTCAGGTTCTACGTCAGTAGGCAGCGTACTGGGCAGTATTCTCGGCGGTTCTTCTACCGGCAGCACGATAGGCAATGTGCTGGGCAGCGTGCTCGGCCTTGACAATCTCACGCAGGAGCAGCTCGTCGGCACATGGAAGTACAAGGGTCCGGGTTGTGCCTTCACCAGCGACAATGCCTTGGCCAAGGCCGGCGGCGAGGTGGCCGCTTCCCAGATCAAGGAAAAACTCTCCTCGCAGTACAGCAAGTTGGGGCTGAGCGCATCAAACACCTATCTCACCTTCTCTTCCGACAACACCTTCTCGGGCAAGGTGGCCGGCAAGTCGGTCAGCGGCACCTACACATTTGATACGTCGACCAAGAAGCTTGAGATGAAGATGCTCCTCATGAGCCTTTCGGGATATGCCAAGAAAAACTCCGACGGCATCGCCGTGCTCTTTGAGTCGAAGAAGGTGCTCACGCTCCTGCAGACATTGGCTGCCATGAGCGGCAACTCTACCCTCAGCACCATCGGTGACATCAGCAAGAACTATGACGGTGTGCGTGTCGGCTTCGACATGAGCAAGTGATAGTCCCCATTACAGAAATATAGACACAGAAAAATCCCCGCATCGGCAAAATACCGGTGCGGGGATTTTTCTGTGTATGCATGTCTGGTGTCTGGTCGGATGTTGTGCTATTTTATCCTATTCTATTCCTTGTCTGCGCTGCGGCGTACATAGCAGACGGTGTAGGCCAGTACGATGGCGAAGCCGGCGAGCGGGATGAGGAACGGCACGGTGAGGTTGCCGGTCGTGTCGGCGATGTAGCCCATGAGGAGGAAGCCGCAGCCGCCTACGGGCGTCATCATCAGGATGGACGAGGCACTCTTGGTCAGTCCGCCCAGTCCGCGCAGGGCCATGGCGAAGATGGTGGGAAACATGAT
The DNA here is from genome assembly GCA_963637655.1 of bacterium. Classification (GTDB taxonomy): domain Bacteria; phylum Bacteroidota; class Bacteroidia; order Bacteroidales; family Bacteroidaceae; genus Prevotella. The sequence goes on from CAVHOL010000015.1 coordinate 36,112, forward strand.
GGCTTCGAAGAGATAGTTGCACAGCAGAGCCGCCATCGACACGCGTCCCAGTCCGAGCAGCACCAGGGCGATGCACACCACCGAACCGGCGGCGCAGACGAGCATCAGACGTTCGGCGGCGATATGGCGCATCACCCAGCTGCCAAGGAAGCGGCCAGCCATAAACGTGGCCAGGGCGCCCGTGATGAGCATCGAGGCCATGCGGTCGCCCATCCATCCCTGTCCGGTGACGAAGTTGACAAAATAACTGTTGATGGAAATTTCGGCCACCTCGTAGCTCAGTAGGGCCAGCAGGCCGAAGACAAACCACTTGTTGTGCCATAGCCGGGAGAGATTCTTGCTGCCCTCTGTCGTGGCGGCATCGTCGTCGTGTACGATCTCCGGAAGGCTGACGCGTGAGAACACGAGGGCGATGAGCAGTACCAGGGCGCCCATGATGGCGTAGGGTACGGCCACGTTGCCTCCGTCGCCGCTGTCGCGGAAGAGGAAGGCGCCCACGCCGAGTGTGGCAAACATGCAGCCGGCGCCGTTGAAGGACTGTGAGAAGTTGATGCGGCTGGTGGACGTCTCCTTCGGACCCAGTTCGGTGACATAGGGATTGGCCGCCGTCTCGAGGAACACCAGGCCGCAGCCGATGACGAAGAGCGCGCCGAGGAAGGCGTAGAAGGTGCCTGCCGCGGCGCACGGTATGAAGAGCAGTGAACCGATGCCGAAGAGCATCAGGCCCATGACTACGCCTCGACGGTAGCCGAGGCGGTTGATAAAGAGTCCGGCCGGGATGGCCATGAGAAAGTAGCCCAGATAGGTGGTCACCTGTATGAGGGCCGACTGGGTGATGGTGATGTTGAGTTCGTTCTGGAAATGCTTGTTGAGCACGTCGAGTATGGCCCGGGCAAATCCCCACATGAAGAAGAGTGAGGTGATGAGCGCGAAGGGCACGAGGTACTGCCGATTGCTCAAGGCTGTTTTCTTTTGTTTCATATATTGCTGCTTGTTGTATATATTGCTGCTTGTTGTATATATTGCTGCTTGTTGTCGGTAGAGTAGGGCTGGGGTGCATCGCTTTCGTGGCGGGGTGTTTCCGGTTCCGCCTTATGACGGTCATACCAACTGTAGCGAGTAGTAACGGTAGTCGTGGAGCACGGTGCGCAGAAATGCGTAGTCGCTCTGTTTCACCGCCTCTCGGGTATAGCCCAGGACGTGCCGCACTTTTTCGGTCAGGCGTGCGGTCTGGCTGTCCTCGGTGCGCTCGAGGGTCTTGCGTATGGTCTCGGCCTGTCCTATGGTCAGGCGCTCCGCCTCGGGGTAGGTGGGACGGTAGTCGCGCTGTATGTAGTCGAGCTCTCCGAGCTGCAGGCTGGGCAGGGTGTCGAGCGTGTCCTTGACGACCATCGTGCCGGCGGCCATGTCGCCCAGACGCTGGTGGCGGCGTGAGCAGACGATGAATACCAGGCCGATGGCCACCATCCAGATGTCCACCGCCTCGAGCATCCAACGTATGGCCAGTGCGCCGGCCGTAGGTGCCGAACCGTCGGCCATCACTACGCGCGTCTTCCGGATATACTTGCCGAGCGTGCGGCCTTGGAAAAACAATTCGCAGATCAGCGAGTATCCGATGGCGGGCACCGCGACGAGGATTATCCAAAAGGTGGCTTCCATGTTTCCGTGGAGCGGCAGTAGAGAGGAGAGGTACACCATGCCTATGATGTAGCCGTAGAGGACCGCCATGTCGACAAGACGTTCTACGATGCGGTCGCCTATGCTCGCCGGGGCTTGTTGTATGCGGACAAACTGTCCGGTGACGATATCTGCGTTGTTCATATTGTGGCCTGACGGGGGTGTTGCAAGTGCGTAAGGATAAATCTTTGGCAATAAGTGTTGCAAATTTAACTTAATATTTTTACTTTTGCGTATTGACTGCATACTTTTTATATCCGCGCCATGAAAGAGATACAGTTTATCAGATACAATCTGGAGAAGTGGCAGCGCCTCGAAGCGATGGCCGGCGACGTGTCTTCCTACTCGCCCGATGACATTGCCGATGCCTACACTGACGTCACCGCCGACCTTGCCTTTGCCTATACGCACTATCCGTCGTCGCAGGTCACGCCCTACCTCAACGGCATCGCGTCGGTGCTGCACCGCGCCATCTACCGCAACCGGCGCGAGCGCTGGTCGCGCCTGGTGACCTACTGGACGCATGAGGTGCCCCGCGAGATGTACGCCGCCCGGCGTATGCTCCTGCTGTCGCTGGCGATATTTCTTGTGAGCATGGCCGTGGGCATCGTGTCGCAGGCGGCCGACGAGAATTTCTGCCGCATCATCCTCGGCGATGCGTACGTAGACCAGACCCTTGACAATATCTTCGTCGGCAAACCGATGGACATCTATGCGTCGGAAGAAGAGACCACCATGTTTCTCGGCATCACGCTCAACAATGTGCTGGTGGCGTTCCGCACGTTCGCCCTCGGCATCCTCACTCCCGTGGGTGCCGGCTGGAGCATCTTCAGCAACGGGGTGATGATGGGATGCTTCATGACGCTCTTTGCCCAAAACGACCTTTTCTTTGAGGCTTTTCTTGCCGTCATGCTGCACGGCACGCTCGAACTGTCGGCCATCGTCGTGGCCGGTGCTGCAGGACTGACACTGGGCAGCGGACTGCTTTTCCCCGGCACCTATCCGCGCATGACGGCGCTCCGCCGCAGTGCCCGCCGCGGTGTGAAGATAGCAGTAGGCACCGTGCCCGTGCTGGCGGTAGCCGCATTTATTGAGAGTTTTCTCACCCGCCATGTCGACGCTGGCGACGGACTGCGGCTGGCGCTGATTGTGGCGTCGGCGGCGTTTGTCGTCTTCTATTATGGGGTGTGGCCCAGGGTGCTGCACCGTAAGGACCAGGCCGAAGCCAATACATAGTCTCCCGCTGATCATGATTGCATCTATTATTTAATACCCAACTAAAAAACCATCCTCAGGCCCATGAATCCCCAGTCCCGCCCGCGCTTCTGCCTCTATATGGAGCGCACGTTCAGCAAGAAATTCGACAGCACTTTTGGTTTTGTCGCCGAAAACTGGCGGCCACTGCTCAAGTATGTCACGCTCATTCTCCTGCCCGTCGCCATCGTGCAGGGCGTCTGTCTGCAGTTGTTGATGTCGGCGGTGATGAAGGGTTCCGAATCGTCGACGGGATACGTTGTGCAGTTGGCGGGCAGCTATCTGGGCACGGTGGTACTCTATCTCGTGGGCGGCATGCTGCTCGCTTCTGTCGTCTACGCCCTGATGCGCCTCTACTTGCGCCGTGAGGAGCGCCTGGCGGGACTGTCCGGGGCGGAATTCAAGTCTGACTTGATGTTCTGTCTGCGGCGCGAGGCCAAAGTGACGGGTGTTTTCGTCGCAATGTCCGTGGCCATGGCCATTGCCTTTGTCGCGGTAGTGGCGGTGGCCGCAGCTATCGATTCCCTCGGATTGGTGTGGCTCCTTTTCCTCCTGTGCATCGGTGTGCTGGTTGTGCTGATGCCGTTGCTGCTGTCTTTTCCGGCAGCGGTCTTTGCCGACGTGACCGTGTGGGAAGCGTTTCGCAGGGCATGGCGGCTGGGCTTCGGCACCTGGTGGGGCATGCTGGGCTTTCTGGCCGTGCTGATGATGCTCGTCTCGACCCTTTCTTACATGCTCTGTATACCGTGGAGCGTCTGCGTCTTATTGGAGGAAACGCTGTTTACGACAGATGTGAGTGCATCGGTGCTGGCGTGGCAGCCAGCCATGTCGGCGCTGTGTTATGTATTGGGCGTGGGTATGGTGTACGTCAACTACCTGTTCTCCTCGGTGGTCATGATCGCCTTGGCGATACAGTACGGCCATGCCTCTGAAAAGATAGAGGGCACATCTGTAGAGACGGCAATCGAGACGTTTGAGAAGGACACGCCTGCCGAAGATGAATACGATGCCGTCCATCACGAAATAGACGAATTTGAGAATCTGTGACCATGCCCATACTTACCGATACACTTGCCGTAGACACGGCGCGGCTTGCCGCCTGGAGAGCCGACAGCGACTTCGACTATGCACGGGAGTTCGTGCAGACCGACACGTCGGCCGTCGACTGGCTGCTGGCTACAGTCGACCGTTGGCTGTCGACGACCTTCGGGTACAGTTTCTACAGCAGGCCCGCCGCCTTCTTTTGGGTATGCGTGGGAGTTGTGGGAATAGTGGCCGTGGCGGTTGTCGTCATCTACAGACACCCTGGACTGTTTCGCCGGAGCGAGCGCCAGCCGCTCGACTATGAGGTGACGGAAGACAATATCTACGGCGTAGACTTCGAAGCAGAAATCGAGCGTGCCCTCCGTCAGGCAGACTACTATAGTGCGGCGCGCCTGGTCTACCTTCAGACCCTGCGCCGGCTGAGCGACGACGGACTCGTGGCGTGGATGCCGTCGAAGACCCCTTCGCAGTATGCAAGGGAGTGGCTGTCGGAGGATTTCGGCCGACTGTCGCAGCAGTTTCTCCGCATACGCTACGGCGGGTACCGGGCCGACGAAGCACTGTACCGGGAGATGCGCGGACGGCAGCAGGCCGTCTTCTCCGCTTTGGACGCGAAAGGAGGTGGGCAATGAAAAGGACAACGCGATACGTCATTGGCATCCTCGTGTTGCTCGTCGTCGGTTTTGTACTGCAACTGCGCATACCGCAACGCTTCTCGTGGAAGGAGACCTATGCCGCCGGCGACCGCAGTCCGTACGGCTGCTATGCCTTCGACAGCGTCATGCGGGGCATCATGCCCGACGGCTACGAGGTGAGCGGAAAGACCTTTTTCCTGTTGGCCGAAGAGAAGCAGCTGGTCAACGTGGTCGTTGTTGCCGACGAACTGAGGATGAGCAAGGTAGACCTCGCATCGATGAAGCGTCTGCTGCAGTGTGGGGCCACCGTCATGCTGGCATATAACAAAGCCTTGGATGTAGCCGACACCTTGCTGTATGATGCTTTCGGTGTAGGAACGGAAACCGGATGGTCGCCCGATGTCGATACGCAGAAGCGTTGGCTGGCCTCCGACACGGTGCCTGACGGCTATGTGCACAATTCGCCCTACACGCCCATTCTGTGGAAAGGGCGCGACGGCACATTCGCGCCTGCCTCCTACCGGGTGTTCCATATGCTGGTGAACGAAAACATGGTACTCGACGACGGTGTCAGCCCCCGTGACGTGCTGGCCTGTGCCGTGGCGGAGACTTATGTCAATGCGCCCGGAAAACCGTACTACAAAGAAGAACCTCGCGGCAGAATACACGACATCGGCGACACGGTATACTACAATGTCGACGGTTACTACGATTACCTGAAGACGGCCGTTCCGGTTGTCGTCCGCCGTCGGTACGGCAAGGGCCAGGTCATCTTCTGCGCAACACCGCGTCTGCTGACCAACTACGGTGTGCTCGACCCGGCCGCCACGCCTTACGTACACCGGCTGATGACCCTGTTGGGCGGCCGGCGTGTCGTGCGTCTGGACGGTACCTACGAGAGTCAGGGCGCCTCACGAAACAGCCAGTCACCCTTCAGGTATTTTCTCTCGCAGCCCCCGCTGCGGTCGGCCCTCTACACGCTGTTGGCCGGTTTGCTGGTATATATGGTCTTCACGGCACGCCGTCGCCAGCGCGCCATACCGGTAAGGCGGGTGCCGCGCAACTATATGCTCGACTTTGTGTGCCATATCGGATCGCTCTACTACAGCAGACATACCCCCGCCGACTTCCTGGCGAAGCGGTATGTCGCCTTTGCCGACGAGATGCAGTGTCTGCTCGGGGTGGACATCACCGACACAACGGCCACGGAGTGTGCCTGTGCTGTCATCGCCCTGCGTACAGGGGAGCAGACTGACGATGTGCAGCGGCTGGTACGTCGCTTGAGGCACATCGCTGCGGGCGCTACCGATGTCACCGACAGGGAGATGAGGCAGTTGGCCGACACGATGGACCGCCTCGTACGGGCGGCGCAGATGTAGTCCGGCGCAGCCAAGAGAATACGAACCTGCATATTTTTTTTGAACCTACACATAAATTGCAATATGGAAAACGAAGAAAGAACAGACCTTACGGCCTTTTCCGAAAAGATGGAAGCCTTGCGCCGGCAGATCGCCACGGTCATCGTCGGTCAGCAGCCGGCCATCGACATGCTGCTCACCTGCATCCTGGCCGACGGCCATGTGCTGCTTGAGGGCGTGCCCGGAACGGCAAAGACCCTTTTGGCCAAACTCGTGTCGCGGCTCATTGACGCCAGCTTCTCGCGCATACAGTTTACCCCCGACCTCATGCCGAGCGACGTGCTGGGCACATCGGTCTACGACATGCGCACCTCCACGTTCAGTTTCCACCGCGGTCCGGTGTTTGCCAACATCATCCTGGCCGACGAGATCAACCGTGCTCCGGCCAAGACCCAGGCGGCGCTCTTCGAGGTGATGGAGGAACGTCAGGCCACCGTCGACGGCACGACCTATCCGATGGAGGACGTGTACACCATCGTCGCCACGCAGAACCCTGTGGAGCAGGAGGGCACCTACAAACTGCCCGAGGCGCAGCTCGACCGTTTCCTTATGAAGATTGTGCTCGACTACCCTTCGGAGGAAGAAGAACTGCAGATACTCAGCCGCCACGACAGCGACAACTCCTTCACCCGTCTTGAGGGCGTGCAGCCCGTCATCACTCAGGCCGAACTGCTCCGCATGCGCAGTCTGCTCGGCAAGGTGCATGTCGACGCATCGATACTCGGCTATATCGTGCAGATTGTGCAGCAGACCCGCCACAGCAAGGCCGTGTACCTTGGGGCCTCGCCGCGTGCATCGGTGGCCATACTGCGTTGCGCCAAGGCCTATGCACTGCTGCAGGGGCGCGACTTTGTGGCGCCCGACGACGTGAAGAAGGTCACTGTCCCGGTGCTCCGCCACCGTCTTGTGCTCACCGCCGAGGCCGAGATGGAGGGTCTCACGCCGCAGAAGGTGGCGGTCCGTCTGATTGAGAAGGTGGAAGTGCCGAAATAGCGGACGGCAATAGTCGACGATTCAGAAAGAAAATACAACCGTACCTTACGCTATGTATCTCACCGCAAGATTTTATCTCGTACTCATGGCCGTTGTTCTCCTTATGGCCGGAGGATACGTGTGGCCGCCGCTCTATGCCGTGGGCAAGGGGGCACTGTGGCTCACGGCCGCCCTGGTGGCCACCGATGCCGTACTGCTGTGGAGCCGCCGCGGCGTCGCCGCCAGCCGGCACTGTGCCGAACGATTCTCCAATGGCGACGACAACGTGGTGACACTGCGCGTAGACAGCAACTATCCGTTTGCCGTGCGGCTCGACATCATCGACGAGATACCGTTTGTCTTTCAGCGGCGCGACGTGCTCTTCCGCATTCACGTTGGGCCTCGCCGGGGCAAGGACGTGACCTACCGGCTGCGTCCGACAAAGCGCGGGGCCTACGGTTTCGGCTATATCCGCGTGTTCGCCACTTCGCCCCTGCGTCTTGTCGAGCGGCGGTATACCTGCGGCGAGCAGCAGGAAGTGAAGGTGTACCCCTCCTACTTGATGCTGCGCGACTGCGAACTGCTTGCCATCAGCAACCGGCTCAGCGACATCGGTATCAAGCGCATACGGCGCGTGGGCAACAATTCAGAGTTTGAGCATATCCGCGACTACACCCGCGACGACGAATACCGGCGCATCAACTGGAAGGCCACGGCACGCCGCGGACAGCTGATGGTCAATGTGTATCATGACGAACGCTCGCAGCAGGTCGTCTCCGTCATTGACAAGGGGCGCATCATGCAGCAGACCTTCCTCGGCATGTCGCTGCTCGACTATGCCGTCAACGCTACGCTGGCCCTGTCGTACATGGCGATGTACAAGGAAGACAAGGCCGGGCTGGCCACCGTCTGCGACAGCATGGAGACCTTCGTCCCGCCCTCGCGGCGGTCGGGCCATATGCAGACCCTCCTCGAGGCGCTCTACCGCCAGCGTTCCACCTACGGCGAGACCGACTGGTCGGCGCTTGTCGCCGGGCTCAACCGCCATCTGCCCAAGCGCAGCCTGCTCGTGCTCTACACCAATTTCAGCGGCCGGGCGTCCATGGAGCGTCAGCTGCCCTACCTGCGCCAGCTCAATGCCCGCCACCGTCTGCTCGTCGTGTTCTTCGAAGACAACGAACTGCGCGACTTTGTCGCCTCGCCCAAGCGCACCACCGAAGACTACTACCAGCACTTCATCGCCGAAGAGTTTGTGGCGGAGCAGCGGCTCATCGTCTCCCTTCTGCGGCAGCAGGGCATACTCAGCGTGCTCACCACGCCGCAAAACCTCTCTGTCGATGTCATCAACAAATACATCGAACTGAAGTCGCGGCAGATGCTCGTCTGATGCCGCCGCTCCGGCAAAACGCCCAATTATCAGGGCGGATATACCTATAGTAATGTTCAAAAAATAACTTACCCAATTTTGTGGAATATCAATACCAGTTCACATATCTGACTATCCCTGTCTTTTTGCCGCTTTTGCGACTTCTTTTCAGTCACATAGCTCGCTATGCTCCTTCAAAGAAGTCAGCAAAA
>CAVHOL010000016.1:0-44358 GCA_963637655.1 bacterium
GACTATGATCTTTGGATAACAAGACTATATCGCCACGGACTTATGCAGCTGTGCCGATTTGTCCCTGCTCAACCAAATATCATACAATCATTTCGCATACCTTTTCAATCCTCGCTTGACGCAGCGTAAATATAACAAACGAGAAATAAAGGGAAATAAAAAAGTAAGCAAATGATGCAGTATTTGAGGGTCGCCAAATATTTGGTTGAACAGGAAGAAATGCTTACTTTTGCACAATAAATCTATCAAAGGTATTTTTTTAGAGCCCGTCATTATTGAGTATATAAGATTAGTCAACTTGAATGGGACAGTAGTTATAAGTTATAAAACAAATGAAAGTAGTAAGCGTGACAGGATGCACCTGTGACTCCCTGACCATTGATGGTGTAGAATCCATAGATATGAAGATAGAGGACTTGCAGGCAACCATCAAAAAATTGATAGATAAGGAAAGAGATGTAGCCATCCTTCAATCTATTCTTACGGACCTTGTTTCCGATATGGGAGAGATTGAAGACCTTGGCTATTGTGAAGAATGTGGCGACCACATAGAGCAATACACCCTTGAGGTAGAATAGAAACTAAGAAGTCAGGAGGGCAGCATCGTCCCTCCTGACTTCTATGAAGAAAATCCGTTGTAAGAAAGACCATTCCAGGTCAAGCATTCGAGAGCAGGAAGATGTAGACGACGACCTTCCCCATGTTCAGCTATTCTCCGGTGTATTGCCCCATAAACAGGATCGCCCCAGTTTCCGACTCTGTTATAAAGTACATGAACGGCCGGTTGGCGTGGAAAGATACATGACGGGCCGGTTGCATATTGACAGAAGTCATCATAATTGTGGCCATTGTGACAGCCGCGGCCTTTGTTCCTCGCTCTGTGACTTCTATTTTGGCTTTTTGGAGCATTTGAGAAACAAACATATGACCGTCAGCCATCAAAGAGAAGTCTGCATTTTGGGGGTCAAACATCGTAGGTGCTCCCAATGAACTGATTCTCTCATTGAGTGGGATCGTTAATTCCGTTGTAAAACGGGGTATCTTTAAGTCGACCATACATGATTCCATTCCATTACGCGTACTTGCCAACTGTTCCGGCGTCATGTTTTTAATAACGTCAGAAATCGTCTTGTCTTCATTGGGGAGAATGACAGTCATACTATATTCTCCGCGTTCATAAGGCAACACTACGGCCGCATACATGTCATTTGCCATGTATGCGAATTTTCCTTTCTGGCTCATCATCGGCACCCGTTTGACATCGCGCGTATACCCACGGAAGGGTTCTGTCCGCGTCTGTTCACCAGCAAATTTCTTCTCCCACTTACCTTTGAAAAACACGGCATTCAGAAGATACGACAATGCCTGCGGATCCACTTGCTTGACCATATCCGTTATCATCCCATCCGTTTGTTTACTACACCATGCGTTGATGTGTCCCGGCGTTGCAGAAGAAGAGAAATCCAAATTTTCCACTGCCGCATGGAAAACGGACTCCATTGATTGTGCATAATCCTTCTTCAACGTGAGATGCTTGTTTACGGCTATGTAATTCGCAATATTTACCGTTGCCCCATCCTTATCACGCATATTTTGCAGAAGTGTCCTACAATAACGGTTGATGTCGTCAACGGACACCCCACCCCACCCCAGCACATTGAGTATTTCCTGTCTTGTCACATCATTTGCCCCATTGGCCAACATACTCATCAGATAGGTAATGCTCAATGGTGAAACAATTTTCGAATCAAAACCTGAAAGTTGGCGGAACAGATTAAGTGCAAATGTATTGTTTTTTTGCGTCAGTTCTCGGTCTTGACCGATAGCGGTCGAACCGGAATCTATAGTATCTACATCTTTTATTTTTATTGCCATTTCATGAGTATCTACAACACTATTTCCGTTTTTCTGCGAAGTGGCACATGAAGCCAGTACAAAACTAAGCAGTCCCACCAAGACAGATGATTTAATATTATTTTTTTTCATAACGTATGTCTGTTTTGGATAGTAACGCCTTTTTTAGTATTTCCTTGTATGAGTTCAAATGGCGGATTATACCATTTAACATTAATTGTGGAACAGGTATGACAACTTTATTTCATAAATACTATCTTTGCATAAAATAGGCTGCACCTCAGCATAACGTTCAAGTATACTCGACGTTCTGCACTCGGTTTGCACTATCTTTGCATAAAATAGGCTACACCTCAACATAACGCTCAAGTAAACTCGGCGTTCTGCACTCGGTTTGCACTATCTTTGCATATGATAAAACGTAATACCATTTTTTACAAACAATAACGAAAAACCATGAATCTGTTTAAGGCGATCTTTGGCGGCGGAAAAGAAATATCCCAAGAAGAGAAAAAGCGCGAAGAAGAGAAAAGACAATTCGATATTCTAAAATACGACGGCATTCGGGCCATGAAAGCGGGCCAGACTGACTATGCGATAAAATGCATGGAACATGCCATCAACCTCTATGATGATTTGGAATGCCACGATTATCTATGGCAAGCATATATACATCAAGGAAATTTGACAGAAGCCTATCAGCAATTACGAATATTGGCAGAAGCGCAACCCGACAACGATAGAATATTGCTGCAGATGGCAAATGTATGCTATTTGATGGAAGATTATCTGGCAATGTCCGAAGTATGCGAGAAGATACTCCTCATAGATGAAACAAACCCTTTGGCCCGCTATTTTTATGCACAAGCCTGCAATGCACAAGGAGATACTTCCAACGCCATTGCAATGCTGACAAAATGTATATCCCTAAAACCTGATTACATTGACGCACACCTTCTGCGCGGCGACATTTACCGCATTGCCGGAAACCTGCAAGAGGCTCAAGAAGACGTAAATTGGCTTTTGGAGAATACCGTCAATAACGAGGAGACATTCCTCTTGGCAGCCCGCATCGCAGCAGCCGAGAATAATCATCCCAATGCTGAAATGCATTATAGCCAAGTCATCGAGCTCAATCCATTCCATATCGATGCTCTCCGTGAACGTGCATCAGTACGGAAAATATTGGGAAACCATCAAGGCGAGACAGAAGATTTGCATCTTGTAGACGAACTGACCACACGCAACGAGGCATCCCAAATGGGCAGGTAGCAGCCTGTAAAATCAACTATGCAAGAACATAGGATGCGCTATCATGGTGAATACCATCTATACCAAATTCATCAACATTGCATAAATATTCCATCAAATATTTGTAAAATTCAAAATTATATAGTAATTTCGCTATAAGACATTTATTATTAAATTCAAGTGCCTATGAAAAAGTATAATTTTAACGCAGGCCCCTCAATGTTGCCAAGAGAGGTTATTGAGAATACCGCAAAACAAATTCTGGATTTCAACGGCTCTGGGCTTTCTTTGGCAGAAATAAGTCATCGCGCAAAAGATTTCCAGCCTGTGGTCGACGAGGCTGTAGCCCTAATCAAAGAACTGCTATCCATTCCATCTGGTTATTCAGTACTTTTTTTGGGTGGTGGCGCATCCTTGGAATTCTGCATGGTTCCCTATAACTTTTTGGTAAAGAAAGCCGGCTATCTGAATACAGGTACATGGGCAAAGAAAGCGATGAAAGAGGCGCAACTGTTTGGCGAAACATTAGAAGTGGCATCCTCTGCAGATGCCAACTACTCATATATACCCAAAGACTGGACCTGTCCGGATGATCTGGACTACCTGCACGTGACGACCAACAACACGATATACGGCACGGAAATACGGACAGACATCGATGTTCCTGTACGACTGATTGGAGACATGTCTTCCGACATCTTCAGCCGTCCTGTGGATGTTTCCAAATACGATTGTTTATACGCCGGTGCGCAAAAGAATCTTGCAATGGCAGGTGTCACACTGATAATCGTGAAGGAAGATGCATTGGGCAAAGCACCACGTACAATACCGACCATGTTGGATTATCGTACACATGTAGCAAAAGGGTCCATGTTCAATACCCCTCCTGTTGTACCCATCTATTCCGCACTTGAGACGCTTCGTTGGCTGAAAAAGAACGGCGGCGTTGAAGAAATGGACAAACGCGCACACATGCGCGCAGAAATACTCTATGGAGAGATTGAGCGCAATAAAATGTTCAAATCCGTCGTAAAAGAAGAAGACCGGTCTGTTATGAACATTTGTTTCGTGATGGCCGACGATTACAAAGATTTGGAAAAGCCATTCCTCGAATATGCTACAACCCAAGGTATGGTCGGCATAAAAGGGCACCGCTCTGTCGGTGGTTTCCGTGCAAGTTGTTATAATGCACAAACCATTGAAGGAGTGAATGCCCTCGTGAAATGCATGCATGATTTTGAAAAGATGCATTAAGGGTATATTTGTCTGATTGCGTGACTTTTTTCGATATCTATTTGGCTGTGAGAGAAAGTACATAGCAAGCTATACGACGAAACGAGCAGACAATTTGGGCAGAAAAGAGTCCGCAAGAAGACAAAAGAAAATCACCCGAAGTTTACTAATTTCCGGCGGCAATTTATAGAGCCGCCCTTAAACCAAAATCGCAACCTATATGAAAGTGCTTGTTGCAACAGAGAAGCCATTTGCTCCTTCCGCAATCAATGGTATAAAGAATACATTGGAGGAAGCTGGCCATAGCGTTAGCTTGCTTGAAAAATATACTGACCACGAGGATTTGCTGCACGCCGTAGAAGATGCCGAGGCTATGATTGTGCGCTCCGACAAAGTAACCCAGGATGTGCTTGACCATGCTTCCAAGATGAAAATTATTGTCCGTGCTGGAGCTGGATACGACAATATCGACATTGCATATGCCAAACAAAAGGGCATCGTAGTCGAGAATACGCCCGGACAAAACTCCAATGCGGTAGCCGAACTTGTATTCGGACTCCTGGTGTATGCCGTGCGCAATTTCTATAACGGGAAATCCGGACGCGAACTGAAAGGTAAAAAACTGGGAATACTTGCTTTCGGGAATGTCGGAAGAAATGTGGCCCGTATAGCCAAAGGATTTGGTATGGAGGTTTTCGCTTACGACGCATACTGCCCGACCGACGTAATAGAAGCCAATGGTGTAAAACCTGTCGAGAACATTGAAACACTGTTTGCCTCGTGCGATGTCGTCTCCCTACATATACCCGCAACAGAAGAAACCAAAAGAAGCATCGGACAAAGACTGGTTTCTCAAATGAAAAAGGATGCAATCCTCGTCAATACAGCCCGAAAGGAGGTCATAGACGAAGACGGCCTATTGTCTGTTCTCCGTGAACGCGAGGACTTGAAATACATTACCGACATCATGCCTGACGCAAACAGCGAGTTCCAAAAATTGACCGGGCGCTATTTCTCCACTCCCAAGAAGATGGGAGCACAGACCTCAGAAGCAAACACCAATGCAGGTCTTGCTGCTGCAAATCAGATTAACGTTTTTTTTAGCGAGGGATGCACAAAATACCAAGTCAACCGTTGATCCGTATTTCACCAAACAATAACAAAGGTACTTATGGCGAAAATAAAACCATTTCGAGGATTGCGGCCACCTCAAAATATTGTAGAGCAGGTGGAGTCAAGACCTTACGACGTTCTAAGCAGTGACGAGGCCCGTAGTGAAGCCAATGGGAATGCAATGAGCCTCTACCATATCATAAAGCCAGAGATTGACTTTGAAATAGGAAAATGCGAATACGATGAAGATGTCTACAAACGGGCATCGGAGAATTTCAAGGCATTTCAAGAAAAAGGATGGCTTGTACAGGACGAGGAAGAATCTTACTACGTCTATGCCCAAACCATGAACGGAAACACCCAATATGGCTTGGTTGTTGGCGCATATGTATGGGACTACCTAAACGGGAACATCAAAAAGCACGAACTGACCCGGCGTGACAAAGAGGAAGACCGGATGAAGCATGTACGTGTCTGCGATGCAAATATTGAACCTGTATTTTTGGCATATCCAGACAATGAGGCTCTTTCAAGAATCATATCCCGGATCGTAGCAAATAAACCGGAATACGACTTTGTTGCTCCTGGCGATGGTTTCAGACACCAGTTTTGGATTGTAAACGACAAAACAGACATCCGTAATATAACAAATGAGTTTGAACACATACCAACCCTATATATTGCGGACGGCCATCACCGCAGCGCCGCTGCAGCTCTTGTAGGCGCAGAAAAAGCGGAAGAGAATCCCCAACATACAGGAGAGGAAGAATACAACTATTTCATGGCGGTATGTTTTCCCGCATCGCAACTGACTATATTGGATTACAACCGGGTTGTCAGGGATTTGAACGGACTTACCCCCTCTCAACTCTTGGAACGCCTGAGCGAGGATTTTCTTGTTGAGGACAAGGGAAGCACAACATACCGTCCGACATGTCTTCACAATTTTTCTTTGTATATAGACCACAAATGGTACAGTCTGACTGCTCGTCCCAATGTATATGACGAGAACGATGCCATTGGAGTACTCGACGTAGACATTTCCAGCAAGCTCATATTGGACAAAATTCTTGGAATCCAGGATTTGAGATCTGACAAAAGAATTGATTTTGTAGGTGGGCTTCGCGGATTGGAAGAACTGAAAAATCGGGTGGACAGCGGAGAAATGGCTTTGGCTTTGGCTCTATATCCTGTAAGCATGCAGCAGATAATGGATATTGCGGACAAGGGAAAAATTATGCCGCCGAAAGCGACATGGTTTGAGCCCAAACTACGGTCCGGCTTGGTCATTCACAAGTTGACGTGAAGATGGATGAAATCATAGACAAATACAAAACCCTCGGAAACGATGTTTCCGAGGGCTTTTATAGTGAAAAGAGGAGTAAGTTCTTGGCTTTCGCCATGCACGTTGAGAGCGAAGATGAGATACACAAGATCGTAGGACAATACCGAAAAAAGTATTATGACGCACGACACGTATGCTACGCATATGTACTTGATGCCGACAGAAAACGCTTCCGTGCAAACGATGACGGAGAACCCAGCAGTACCGCAGGGAAACCGATCTTGGGACAAATCAACAAAAGAGAACTGACAAATGTCCTTGTGATTGTTGTACGCTACTATGGCGGCGTCAATTTGGGTACAGGAGGACTAATTGTAGCGTATCGATCTGCCGCAGAAGAGGCATTGGAAAAGGCAAACATAACGACATGTCAAGTAGAAGAAGTCGTGTCCTACTCATTTCCCTATGCGATGATGAACTCTGTAATGCGTGTCGTGAAGGATATGTCACCAAGGATCATCTCACAGCAGTACGACAATACTTGCGAAATAAAATTGGGCATATCTATATCGAAAGCCCCCATTCTTCGTAGCCGTTTGCAAAAATTGAGTTTCGAAGGTTGACAAATAGAAATATACGCCACAAAGAAAATATAAAAATTCCTTGTGGCGTATCCTGTTTACCAATTGCGATTAAACAGGAGCATCGTTATGCGTCCTGCAGCTTCTCAAGCATATCGGTAAATTCACGATGGAACATACCAAATAAAGAAAGTATCTCTTGGCGTTCTTCGGCGGCAAGTTCCCAGATATTCTCCACTCCATTTTGGTTTGCCAAAATATGCTTTGCACAGCGAGCGATCTTCCGTTTGTTATTTCTCGCCTGCAACTGGTCGCCTTGCAACGGCTTTTGGGTAACATAGGAATGAGCCATAAGCCGATGAAGAAAATTCTCAAACTGATTGTACTTGAGTGCCGCAGCCATCATTTCTTCAGGTTGATCATCATGAGGTATCGTCAACAAACCGTCTAGATTTTCGGCGTTCCAATCTTCCTCCTTTAGCCAAAACCACTGAAACGACAGACGCTGTTCCAAATTGACAAGTCGTTGTATCAAAACTTCTTCCCCGTCTTTACAACCAGTCGAGTACTCTTGGTAGGCAAGCCGAACAAGTGTCACAGGATCACATTCAAGAGTAGCATCATGCTCTACGGTATCACCTATTACAGCAATACGCCATCTGCGGTCTTTATTCTTGACAAGTGCCGTATGGGCCTTCATGAGAAGTTGACCAAGCGTTCCCTCAGCAGGCAATTCTGCAACAAATGACAATTTTTCACGCATATCCCTTACTGATAGCATGTTGTCATCGCGCAAGACACAAAGATAATTCAATTTATTCTCATCCAAAGAGATGGAAAATCTATCGTTTTGATTGTTGCCGACAAATGAATACTTGAAACTGTCAATTTCTGTCTGAGCCACGTCAATGTCACCCGTACATAAATCGCCATTATTGTCATACAATGCAAATCCTACATAGGGCAACTTAATTGTCAAATCATACGATTTGTTCAATCTCCGAACAGAAATTGTGCATCGTATTCCAGTTTCCGGAATGTCTTCTTTCCGCAGTGTGAAAACGTCATCATCAGGATCTTTTTCAGACTTTTCCATGGCGACATCCCCGAACGGCCATTTGACGGCGAAGGTGACTGTCGTGTCGTCCTCTGCTTTAACAGAAATAAAATCCACTGGAGACATGTTAAGGCACCAAGAATCTGCCGGTTCGATTTCTTCGTTATCATCACCAAGAGCCAATATCTGCATTGGCCCAACCATCGGATCGTCCTCCCAATCATCGTTTGGTGAAGAATCTTTCTCTTTGAATACGACAAAAGTCATCGGTACCTTCTCTCTTGTCCCGTCTTTTCTACACAAATATACGGATGCTTCATCCGGAACAAAAAAGGGAAATTCCAAATAAGGATTTTTGCATGCTGGAGAGTATTCTATTTCCGTCCAAGCACTAGACATATGAGTATTTTTGCTTTCCATATTTATGTTATCCTACAATAAAGGGTATGGCCTAAAATTCGGAATGCAAAATTACTAAAATATGCTGATATGACAAAAATGGAAGTACGGTTCAAAGCACTCTACAACCGGAAAATTATCGTTTCACCGCTTATACCTCTTACGGTACTCTATCGGTGACATACCTACAAATCTATTGAATGCCGTATAGAATGACTGTCGGTTGGAAAATCCCGAAAGTACTACAACATCTTCCATTCTCAAGTCTTCATAACGTTTGTCCGTAAGTACAGATCGTGCGAAATCAATCCGCAATCTGTTGACAAATGTATTATAGTTGGCATGAAATCGCGTATTGAGAACAATAGATACATAACGTGTGTTTGTCCCAAGGTCTTCAGCCAACTGCCGGGCGGAGTATTGACTATCACGAAAACGTTTTTGTACAACTAAGATATTCAAAATCTGCTCGTACAGCTCGTCAGCCTTCTCGGGACTTACATATTTCAGATAACGAGGCGGTTGGGCCTCGTTATCTGATTGGAAGATATGTTCTACTCTTGTATCCATGCATCATAGTCTGCTACACTCCGCTATCCACATGGCAGACGAAGCATCAGACGGCATACGCCAATCACCACGGGGACTTAGGCTGACACTTCCGACTTTCGGGCCATCCGGCAAACATGAACGTTTGAATTGCTGGGCAAAAAAGCGACGCACAAAGACACTCAGCCAATGCTTGATAGTTTCGTCCGAGAATTTCTCCATCGGGAACGCAGCCCTCGCCAACATGAACAACTTTGCCGGATGAAAACCGAATCTGAGAAAATGATAAAGGAAAAAGTCATGCAGATCATAAGGTCCTACAAGATCTTCTGTCTTCTGCTTTATTTCTCCGTTTTCATCTGCAGGTATTAGTTCTGGACTTATCGGCGTATTGATAATGTCGATAAGTGTCCGGCGGGACGTTTCGTCGTCGATGGTTTCGGCAACGTATTGCACAAGATACTTGATGAGCGTTTTGGGGACACTTGCATTAACCCCATACATAGACATGTGGTCACCATTATAGGTAGCCCAGCCCAAAGCCAATTCGCTCAAATCTCCAGTTCCTATAACAAGGCCACCCAGTTGATTGCTTAAATCCATCAGGATTTGCGTGCGTTCGCGTGCCTGGCAATTTTCGTAGGTTGTATCATGCACTTCTGCATCATGCCCGATATCCTCAAAATGCTGAAGTACGCTTTTCGCAATGCTTATCTCACGGATGGTTATGCCCAGGCTTTTCATCAGTGTGATGGCATTATTGTAAGTACGGTCTGTCGTACCAAAGCCCGGCATTGTCACTCCTACTATATCACGGCGGTCCATGCCCAGTTTGTCATAAGCCATTACACATACCAGCAAGGCCAGCGTAGAGTCAAGTCCCCCACTGATTCCGACAATGACGCGGCGACTATGCGTGTGGATGATACGCTTGGCCAATCCGTTGCTTTGTATAGAGAGTATCTCTTCACAACTTTCGCTCATATCCTTGCTCTTTGGAATGAACGGATAGGGTTCGATTGTGCGTAGCAACTCAAAATCTTTGGGACAAACCGATTCTGTCGTAACGACGTCTGCCGAAATGCCTTGTTGCGCAACAGAAAAGGAGGTGTTACGTCTCCGTTCCACTCTCAATTTCTCGATATCCAGCTGCGTTACAATCAATTGTTCCTTATGAGAAAATCGTTTTGACGCAGCAACAGCCACGCCATTTTCATATATCAACACATTTCCGCCATAGACCACATCCTGAGTGCTTTCGCCAAATCCGCATCCGCAATACACATATCCGGAAATAAGGCGTGCACTCTGCTGGGCGACAAGGCTTTTCAAGTATTGGTGCTTACCGATAAGTTCATCAGACGCAGACAGATTGAATATCACATCGGCACCTGCCAACGCAAGCGTATTGCTGCATGGTGTGGGCGCCCAAAGGTCTTCACATATCTCTATGCCGAAACAGACGCCGTCACAAGTTTTGAATAGACGAGGTGAAGGAGACACCGTTATCTGATTGCCGGCAAATCTGATTGTAGTCTCTGAAATATCCCGTGAGGAAGAGAACCATCTTTTCTCATAGAATTCCCCGTAATTGGGCAAGTATGTTTTGGGGACAATTCCTAAAATATTTCCGTGCTGCAGCACGATTGCGCAATTCAGCAGAATTCCTCCTACCGGGACTGGACATCCGACAATAATGATAATGTCCAATTTTCTCGAAAAGTTGAGCAAATGTAGAATGGCTAGTTCAGCCTGATCCAGAAGGGTTTGCTGATAAAAAAGATCCTGGCAAGTATAGCCTGTAACCGACAGCTCGGGGAAGACGATAATTTCGGCACCCTTACCTTCTGCCTGCGCAGTCATACTCTCAATCTGCTTGACATTATAGTCAGTATCGGCTACGCGCACAGAAGGAATACCGGCCGAGACAGTTATGTATCCGTAATTCATTGTTCGCTTGCTTTATTTGATGGTAACCTGCGTTGCACCGTAGCCGTATTCTTGGAACGATGCGTCCTGAAACGTGTACGACTTGTACTTATAACGAAGTTCGCTGATTATAGCATGGCGCAAAACGCCCTCGCCTTTGCCGTGTATAAATATTATCCGTTTGCCCTTCTTTGACTTGTTGTCGTCCAAAATTTTTCGAAATTTAGACAACTGATAGTTCAAAATATCAGAGGCTGACATCCCGGCTGTTGTATCAAGCAATTTGTCTGCATGCAAATCTACAACCAATAAATTGTCCTTACCGTTTTCCTTTTTTGCCGTTTTGTGATTTCCCAACGGTTGTACGCCAATGCTGTCTTCGGTCGTTAAAGATGCAGAAGAATACATTTCCTGCTTCAGTTTCTGAGGGTCAATGACAAGCGAGCGTGCGGGTCGGTCATTTTCGACGATAGGGAACAATAGCGCAGGACTCTCAAAAAAGTCATTCGCTACGAATGCATGGTACTTGTAGAATTTTATCGGTTCTATTCTGAACTGCACCTCTATTGCTGGTTTTAACACAAAGTTCTTGTCACGCTTATAGGCTATCATTTGCACGGCAACTCGGTTAAAATCATTAAGCACGTCATGTCCAAACTCTTCAATGAAAGTCTTGGTATTAGGCTCGACTTCACCCGAGGAACGCAATTTCCATGTCGCACCTTCGGCCATCAAATAGATGTATTGCACATAGTAGTTGCTGTCGTTGACAAAGAAACATTCGAAATGTGTATTTGAGAAGTCCTTGACGTCGATCGGAACAAAGGCAAGAAAACAGCTGAGCAGATTGCCTCCCTTACGTTCCTCAATAGGACGCTTGAAGGTAATGGCAAGGTCGGCAAGATCCGTTTCGGTTTCTTCTTCTTGGTCGTCTTCCTCGAAACTATTCAGTTTGGCCCTTACGGAATTTCCCTGCAGCGACCCGTTCTGGGCATTGGAGGACTTGGCCTTTACCATATTTGAGGTATTGTATTCTTGACCGTCTCCTGTAACCACAACGTCACTGATGGGAGTCGGTATTTGGAATCCATCCTCGTCTTCCACCAATACAATGTTGTTACCTTTGAAACCGGCGACGCGACCGCCACCTGTTTCACTGAGGAATCTCACTTTATCACCTATCTTTACCATTTTCTTATTTTGCAAAAACTAAATATTTAATTATCAGGGAATCAAACCGGTATAATAAAATTCAGCGCTTCCTGTTCCACTGAAACCATGAAACGACCCACGGGAGTCGAAATGAGTCTCCCGTCTACCCCGACTAGTGCTTTGGAGGCATTGACAATCTCAACTTTCCGGGTACGAAATGGGTGTACGCTTCTGTGATTGAGGAATTTACCGCGTATAAACAAATAGATGCCTTCCAGTACCTGCATAAAAGCCGGATGGTATACCACCGATACATCCAACTGCCCATTGTAAGGCACTGCACTGGGGGTCTGCCCGTATCCTGTTGCATTACCGATACATAGGGTCATGACATTGCGGTTTATCTCATCCGTATTTATTTTGACATGCATCTTGTACTCCAGGCGTTGAAAAATGAGCAGTACGAATGAGAACAGGAATGACAACATTCTGGAACCTAAGAAATGACGGGTTCTTCGGCGAAGGTTCATTATCGTTGCCACTAACCCGACATTGACACAATTGAGAAAATAGCGCCGACAATCCTCGTCTTTTTTATTCTTATATCTGATGTATCCGACGTCTATTTTCCGAATCCTATGCTGTTTCAGACATGATATGTTTTCTTCTATTGCACCTTCCTTCACGCCCCAAAAATGGGCAAAGTCGTTCATCAGTCCATTGGGAATTACCCCTATAGAAACCTCGTTCCGCGTCTTGCTGTCGAACTGCATCAGACAGTTTACTGCATCATTCAAAGCAGAGTCGCCGCCGACAATGATGATGGTCTTATAGTCATTGTTCACCATCATCTTGACCAGGCGCTCTACACTGTCTGCGTTTTCACTTTGTACAAAGTCAAAATCGATATGCTCATTTTCCAAACATTTGCAGATGCGTTTCCACCGTTTTCCTACATTCCAATATTCATGCTTTGGGCAATAAACGATGCCCCATACATTCTCTTTCCTTCCCATTGCATTTTCTCCTTACTGATGTTCCGAGAGAATATCAAGTATCATGCTTGTTTTTGTTTCCATTGGCAGCATAGCGTCTATCCAATGAATTTTTGTTCCACGTCGCTCCATACCCCGAAACCATGTCATCTGCCGCTTTGCAAACTGATGTATGGCGATTTCCAGCTGGGCAAACATCTCTTCATAGGAGATGGTACCGATGATGTACTGTGTCACATACTTATATTCAAGTCCATAATATATGAGACTGTCAGAAGAGATGCCTTCATCAAGCAATTTTCTTACCTCATCTACCATTCCTTCAGAAAGCCGGCTTTTCAAACGCTGGGTAATCCTTTTTCGACGATTGTCACGGTCTATGTCCAGTCCAACAACTATAGAGTCAAACTCAGGAATAACTACCGTCTGTCGTCCTTCTTTCTGTATATACTGCTCGATCTCTATTGCGCGTATTGCACGTTGGGCTGTGTCTACGTCGGTTTTGTTGTGCAATTTACTTCCATTCTTAGCCTTCAGTTCCTCAAGTATAGAAACCAGTTCCTCGAGGCTTTTCGTAGACAACTGTTGGCGCAGCATCGGATTCTCCGGCACCGTCGGAAGAGCATACCCTCTAAGTATGGCCTCTAAGTACAGGCCCGATCCGCCACACAATATAGGCTGGACGCCACGGGACTTGATATCACGGTAGACGTCCATAAAATCCTGTTGATATTTGTAGAGGTTATATCTCGTTCCGGGTTCGGCGATGTCTATGAGATGATAGGGTACAAACTCTTCATTGCTGCCATATTCCCGTAGGTCCTTCCCTGTCCCGATATCCATTCTGCGGTAGACTTGACGAGAATCGGCACTGATCACCTCTGCCCCTATCGTCCGGGCCAATGATACGGCAACGGCAGTCTTGCCACATGCCGTAGGCCCAAGGATTGCTATCAGTTTGTCTTCAGTTGGTTTCATTGTGCAGAAGGATATTTTTTAGAGCCCGCAAAAACAGGATTACTGCTTGTTCTTGAGCAGGTCACGTATTTCTTCAAGCAACAGAGCTTCTTTCGATGGCGCAGGTGCAGGGGTTTCAACTTTCTCTTCCTGCTTCTTCATAGACAATTTGTTGATAGCCTTCACGAGCAGGAATACACAGAATGCGACAATGATAAAATTAATGGTAGTCTGTACAAAATTTCCATAATTGATGGTCACAGCCTTCATCGTTTCGCCACCTACCTGTACGGAAGGAAGTGTCACTTTCAAGTCCGTGAAATCCATATTGCCGATCAGCCAACCGATAGGGGGCATGATGATATCATCTACAATTGATGTTACAATCTTTCCGAAGGCACTTCCAATGATCACACCGACGGCCATATCTATCGCATTTCCTTTGACGGCAAAGGCCTTGAACTCCTTTATAAAATTGCTCATGTCGTAAAGTTTTTTATATTATTTAAACTGTTATTGAATGCAAATTTATAAATTATTTCGTATCTTTGCAACGCAATTCGGGAAAATGTAGGTACAACATGACAAGAATTAGCGTAGTACAAACATTCCGAATCTGAAAGGATAAAGTTTTTAAACCCTTTAAACTAATAAAAACAAATGATTAAAATTGGTATTAACGGATTTGGTCGTATCGGCCGTTTCGTTTTCCGTTCTACAGTAGAGGCTGAGAACGCAAAGGAAGTTCAGGTAGTAGCTATCAATGACTTGTGCCCGGTTGACTACATGGCATACATGCTGAAGTACGACACAATGCACGGCCAGTTCGACGGTACTATCGAGGCTGACGTAGAGAAGAGCGAGCTCATCGTCAACGGCAACCACATCCGCGTTACTGCAGAGCGTGATCCGGAGAACTTGAAGTGGGACGAGGTTGGTGCAGAGTATGTAGTTGAGTCTACCGGTCTGTTCCTCGCTTACGACAAGGCAGAGAAGCACCTGAAGGCAGGTGCCAAGTACGTGGTTCTTTCTGCTCCTTCGAAGGCTGACGCCAATGGCAATCAGGCTGACATGTTCGTTTGCGGCGTGAACACCGACAAGTACAACGGCCAGAAGATCGTTTCCAACGCATCTTGCACAACCAACTGCTTGGCTCCTATCGCCAAGGTCCTGAACGACAATTTCGGCATCGAGACTGGTCTTATGACAACTGTTCACTCTACAACAGCTACACAGAAGACTGTTGACGGTCCCTCTATGAAGGACTGGCGCGGTGGCCGCGCTGCTGCCGGCAACATCATTCCTTCTTCTACAGGTGCTGCCAAGGCTGTGGGCAAGGTTATCCCCGAACTCAACGGCAAGCTGACCGGTATCTCTATGCGTGTGCCGACTCTCGACGTTTCTGTTGTTGACCTGACTGTAAACCTGAAGAAGGCCGCTTCCAAAGAGGCTATCTGCGCTGCCATGAAGGCCGCTTCTGAGGGCGAACTGAAGGGCGTACTCGGCTACACCGAGGATGCAGTCGTTTCTTCCGATTTCCTGGGCTGCGCCTTGACTTCTATCTTCGACGCCAACGCCGGTGTTTACCTCACCGACAACTTCGTGAAGGTTGTGTCTTGGTATGACAACGAAATCGGCTACTCTCACAAGGTAGTTGAGCTCATCAAGATCATGAAGAAGCACAATGGCTAATTAATTTGGCTAAATCATAAAACAGGCCGTATGGAAATTCTCCGTACGGCCTTTTTTCATGCGTTCTATTTGCGGGAATCACAATGAACGATAGCTACAACCGCCACAACCGTTCTTGAAGAAGACGAGAAAGCAACAATCAATGGAGGGACTATAGTTGGTTAAAGGCTATGTCATTTGATACGGTGGCCCAAGGCACTTATTGGCTACCGGTATCTTGACAAATCAATGCCTATAAGCAATATGGCAACAAAAAAACTGCATACGCACCGCTTCCTCACTTGAAGCACCACGTATGCAGCATATTGGAAGTTCTCCTTAATGAATAAACTTAGTCTGTAATATCCCATCCTACTGCAGATGCGCCGAGCACTGCAGCAGAGGAGCCTTCAAGGCTACTGATAAGGAATTTGGCCTTGTCCTTATAAATCTTGAGGACATTCTCATCGTATGCCTTCTTTATCGGATTCATGATGAGATCGCCAGCCTTTGTAAGTCCACCGAAGAAAATGAAAGCCTCGGGAGAGCAGAAAGCGGCAAAGTTGGCGCAAGCCTCTCCAAGGAGTCGACCCGTGAACTCATATATTTCCAAGGCCAGCTTATCGCCCTTTTCTGCAGCAATCGAAACATCGAGCGAAGTAATCTTTTCGGGATCAAGATCGCGAAGAAGAGAAGGTTCGTCGGTCTTTTCAAGCAATTCGCGGGCGGTACGTGCAACACCGGTTGCCGAACAATAGGCCTCCAAACAACCGCAGCGGCCACATCCGCATGAACGGCCATTTTCCTTGACAATCACATGGCCCAATTCGCCAGCGAAACCGTCGCTTCCATAAACAAGCTGGCCGTTGACAACAATACCGGAACCCACACCTGTTCCCAGGGTGATCACAATAAAGTTTTTCATGCCGCGTGCAACGCCATAAGCCATTTCGCCGATAGCTGCAGCATTGGCATCGTTGGTCAGTGCAACAGGAATGCCCAATTTCTTCGAGAACATTTCTGCCAGAGGAACGATACCACTGTGTCCCCAAGCCAAGTTGGGAGCAAACTCGATGGTTCCTTTGTAATAGTTACCATTCGGGGCGCCAATACCCATTGCCTTGATTTTGTCAATACCTCCGACCTGTTCTATGATGACATGGAGAGCCTCGACAGAAGCGTCCACATAGTCTTCTACATTGTCATAGCCTTGGGTCTTGATTGCAGTGGTCACCTTGATATCACCACGGCTATCTACGATACCAAAGACGGAGTTTGTTCCGCCCAGGTCCAAACCGATAACATACGGTTTCAATGTTTCTTCTGTATTCATCTTATAATTATTAGACTTAAAAGTTTTCATTCGTCAATGCCCACCATACTCAAAAAATCCCATACCGGATACATAAAAACCGAGATCTTTGATGGCTTTTGTCGGGCGGTGCACACCAATTGTAAAGCACAACGGACACCTTTGCAAAGGTATTAAAAAATAGTCTTACGCGACAAAGTTTTCATGTGAAAATTTGTCTATATCACAAAAAATGCGCAATTTTGCAGACGCTATGCCATTCTCGTTTCATATAGACATACTTGACTTTATATTCAAAGGTATACTGATTGGTATATTTTGCTCTGCGCCAATGGGTCCGATCGGCATTCTGTGCATTCAGAGGACATTGAACAAAGGGCGTTGGTATGGTTTTGTAACAGGAGTCGGCGCCGCCGTAAGTGATATCATATATGCCTCCATGACCGGCTACGGTATGAGTTTCGCCATGCAGCTCATCACCAATTCCCGCAACCTTTTCATCCTGAAAATTGTCGGAAGCTTGTTGTTGCTGTTTTTTGGAGTATATTGTTTTCGCAGCAACCCCACAAAAAACATGCATGTAAGCGGCACGAACAAAGGTTCGTTGGTATACAACGGCATCACCGCTTTTTGGATAACATTCGTCAATCCACTCATCATATTCCTTTTCATGGCATTGTTCGCCCAATTGTCATTCGTCATACCCAACCATGCGCTGGAAATGGGAGTCGGATACGTAAGCATCTTTGGCGGAGCCTTATTGTGGTGGTTTGGCTTGACCTGGCTCATCGACAAGATACGGGGGCGTTTTGACACCAACGGCATTATGATCATAAACAAGGTTATCGGATGTCTAGTCGTTCTCATTTCCCTGATTATATTGGTGGGCACAGTTTTCAACCTTTATACTTTCTATTGACATTACTTGAGGTCGCATTCGTCCTCAACATACAATAGCAAAATACTTTACACAAGAAAATGTTTATAGCGCAGGAATTACGGAAAAAGAACATTGCCGAATACATCTTGTACATGTGGCAAATAGAAGATTTGATTAGAGCCTACGGATGTAATCTTTCAAACATAAAACGCAATTATCTGTCCCGTTTTCAATACACCGAAGAACAAGAAGAGGAGGTCGTCGACTGGTACGGCAACCTCATAAGCATGATGAATGAGGAAGGGAAACGTGAGCACGGCCATCTGCAAATCAACATGATTGTAGTACAGGAGATGACCGAGCTGCATGCGCAGCTCCTTCAGAGTTCGCGATTCCCGTTTTACAATGCCGAATACTACAAGGTTCTCCCTTTCATTGTGGAACTTCGCAACAAAGGAGGAAAGGACATCAGCGAAATAGAAACTTGCCTGAATGCGCTCTACGGAACAATGGTACTCAGACTGAAGAAACAAACGATCAGTCCAGAAACGGAACATGCCATAAAGGAGATCTCCACACTTATCGGCATGCTGAGCGACTACTACGTAAAGGACAAGACTGAAGGGTTGAAATTCGATGAGGACTGACCCGCACACATTAACGAACAACACCAGAATCAAAAAAATGAATCCAGAAATTGACCGCCGCCGGACATTTGCCATCATATCCCATCCTGATGCAGGAAAGACAACCCTTACCGAAAAATTCCTTCTTTTCGGAGGACAGATACAGGTTGCCGGCGCTGTAAAAAGCAACAAAATCCGCAAGACAGCCACATCCGACTGGATGGACATAGAAAAACAACGCGGAATATCCGTGTCCACGTCCGTTATGGAGTTTGACTACAAGGAATACAAAGTCAACATACTCGATACACCGGGACACCAAGATTTTGCCGAAGACACATACAGGACACTGACCGCCGTAGATTCCGCCATCATCGTTGTGGACGGAGCCAAAGGTGTAGAGGCGCAAACCCAGAAACTGATGGAGGTTTGCCGTATGCGCAACACCCCGGTCATCATTTTCATCAACAAAATGGACCGCGAAGGACGTGATCCTTTTGATCTTCTTGACGAGCTCGAAGAAGAACTGAAGATCAAAGTCAGACCTCTGTCGTGGCCTATCAACATCGGTGCCAAATTCAAGGGTGTATACAACATCTACGAAAACAAACTCAACCTCTTTAAGCCTGACAAACAGCGTGTGACAGAGAAGGTCGAGATAGACATCCAAAGCACGGAACTCGAACAGCATATTGGCGAACAAGACGCAAACCAACTTCGGGAGGATCTCGAACTGGTAGACGGCGTATATCCCAGTTTCGACATAGAGTCGTACCGCAATGCAGAAGTCGCTCCCGTATTTTTCGGTTCTGCCCTCAATAATTTTGGTGTCCAGGAACTGCTTGACTGCTTTGTAGAAATAGCGCCTTCCCCCCGCCCCACCAATGCGGAGGAAAGAACCGTATTGCCCTCTGAACCGAAATTTACAGGATTCATATTCAAGATCACTGCCAACATTGATCCCAACCACCGTTCCTGTATCGCATTCTGCAAGGTGTGCAGCGGAAAATTCGAAAGAAACCACCCCTACCAGCATGTCAGACTTGGAAAGACCGTCAGATTCTCCTCCCCTACCCAATTTATGGCCCAGCGCAAAAGCACGATAGAAGAGGCTTGGCCCGGAGACATTGTAGGTCTTCCGGACAACGGCATCTTCAAAATCGGTGACACGCTGACCGACGGCGAGAACCTGCATTTCAAGGGATTGCCATCGTTCTCGCCTGAATTGTTCAAGTATATTGAGAATGACGACCCCATGAAATCCAAACAATTGGAAAAAGGCATCAACCAACTCATGGACGAGGGCGTAGCGCAATTGTTCATCAACCAGTTCAACGGACGCAAGATTATCGGAACTGTAGGCCAACTGCAGTTTGAGGTAATACAATACCGTCTTGAGAATGAATACAATGCTAAATGCCGTTGGGAACCGATACACCTGTACAAAGCCTGCTGGATAGAAAGTGACGATCCCGAAGAACTGGAAGCCTTCAAGAAACGGAAATACCAATACATGGCAAAAGACAGAGAAGGAAGAGACGTTTTCCTTGCTGACTCGGGATATGTTCTAAGCATGGCGCAACAGGACTTCAAACACATAAAATTCCATTTCACAAGCGAATTCTAAAAACCTTGTATGGAGAGCCCGAGTGCAGGATATAAATCAAATTTTTCGTAGGCTTCATTGGACTTTTCATATAATTTTCATACATTTGCAAAAGATAACGGTGCGCAATAGTTTGCCACAAATTATTGCGCACCGAATCGGTTTATATGATGAATGGGGCATACAACGGATAAGTGATGAAACTAATCATAATGACCAAACCCACATTTTTTGTGGAAGAAGACAAAATTCTGACAACTCTGTTTGAAGTTGGCATGGACAATCTGCACTTATACAAACCCGGTGCATCCCCTATGTATTCCGAAAGATTGCTGTCATTGCTGCCAGAGGAATACTACAACAAAATTACGGTGCACGATCATTTCTATCTGAAAGAAGAATACCGGTTGGCCGGTATCCATCTGGATGATCCTACTGCCACTCCGCCCATCGGATACAAGGGAAAAATCGGGAGAACCTGCACCGACATCAACCTTGTAGAAGAGACCAAACGTCACGCAAACACCGTTTTCCTACGTAACATATTTGACAGTATCTCAGAACCTCAGCAGTTGTCTTCCTTTAATATGAGCATGCTGGAAAAAGCATCCGACAAGGGTATCATAGACAAGAAGGTCATGGCATGGGGAGGCCTGAACATAGACAATATCCTAATGGCAAAAGACCTGGGGTTTGGCGGAGTCGTCATTTGTGGGGATCTGTGGAGATTGTTTGACATACACAATCAGATGGACTACAAGGAACTCATTAATCATTTCGAAAGATTGAGAAAATTAGTCAATTAAATATAAAGAACAAAAGGATGAGTGCAAAAAACTCTTTTTTGGTATTCTCTGGTACAAGCACGAGATACCTTGCAGAAAAAATCTGCGCCAGTCTTGACTGTCCACTCGGAAACCTTGTCGTAACGAAATTCTCCGACGGAGAGTTTGCCGTTTCCTACGAGGAATCCATAAGAGGGCGTGATGTATTTTTGGTGCAAAGTACATTCCCGAATTCAGACAACCTTATGGAACTTCTGCTGATGGTGGACGCAGCAAAGAGAGCGTCAGCCCGCCACATCATCGCAGTAATGCCCTATTTCGGTTGGGCACGGCAAGACAGAAAAGACAAGCCAAGAGTAAGCATTGGCGCCAAGTTGGTAGCCAACCTGCTAAGCGCCGCAGGAATAGACCGTCTTATCACAATGGATCTTCATGCAGACCAGATACAGGGATTCTTTGATGTACCCGTAGACCATCTGTACGCATCCGGCGTCATTTTGCCCTACCTTCAGAGCCTCCACATCAAGGATCTTGTCATCGCATCGCCTGATGTCGGCGGTTCAAAGCGTGCAAGCACATTTGCAAAATATCTTGGTTGTCCTCTTGTACTGTGCAACAAGACCCGTGCACGCGCCAACGTTGTCGAAAGCATGCAGATTATCGGTGATGTCAAAGGCAAGAACGTCGTTCTGATTGACGATATGGTCGACACGGCCGGCACCATAACGAAAGCCGCAGACCTGATGAAGGAATCCGGTGCACTCAGTGTACGTGCCTGTGCATCACACTGCGTCATGAGTGGTCCTGCTTCAGAGCGCGTACAAAACTCTGCGCTTGAGGAAATCGTATTTACAGATTCGATCCCCTACTCCAGCCGGTGCGCAAAAGTAAAACAGCTTTCTGTCGCAGACATGTTTGCAGAAACAATTCGCCGCGTGGTCAACAACGAAAGTATCAGTTCACAATATCTTCTCTAAGAGCTGAAATACAAGCAACAAGAGATTTTTTACAATAACCGAAAATCGGAATAGTCTAGGGTATACAGCCCTATCTATCCCGATTTTTTCATTTTCCGAGAGATATAATAAGTTGACTGTTCGATGCATACAATCTCCAAGAATACGCAGCCTCAATAGATCATTGTGACGATAGGGCCTTCTTTTGTTTTCGTACAAAGGCTCTGTACTGTCACTACAAAGGCCTTGTACTGTCACTACAAGGCCCTTGTAGCATCCGTACAAAGGCCTTGTAGCGTTCGTACAAGGCCTTTGTAGAAATCCGCCATGGCAGACCATCCATGCAAATGCTGAAAACGACACGCACCAACACAAAAAAGTGCATATAGGGCGATGAGCATCCCATATGCACCTTCATTTAGTACGGTTTATCAGAAAAACGCTGAAAAACCGTTATTTGCTTTGCTTTTCTTCGGTCGCCTCTTTTGCCGGTGCCGTTTTCTTGGCAACTGTTTTACGAGGCGTCTTGGCTGCTGTTGTCGTTTTTGCCTTGGCACCCTTAGCCTTTTCCAACTTTTCGCGAAGTTTTTCCTCTGCAGCCTCTATTTTTTCAATCTTCGTCTGCAGACGAACGATTTCCTTTGACTTCATTTCGATCTCCTCATCCTGATTCTTGATGGTTGTCAGGAGCGAGCTCAGCTGCTCGTTGTCTACGTCTTCGGGGTAGAGAGAGTTGACACGGCTGATGAAATCGCCAAGGATATTCATATAGTTGGTGAATGCATCGAAAGGACTCGAGAAGATACCGCGGTCGACACCCAACTGAGACGGTTTTGTCGTCATCTGCCGGAAATTGTTGGAAGCCTGCAGATAGTCCCAGTCCTGATTGATACGCGGATCATCAGCTATACGCACACGGTCGGCCACACTGTATAGTTTGTTGAAGGCTTCGCGTTGCATCGGATTGCCGAGCCAAGAGCTGACATCACGTTCCTCGTCTGTCCAAGACAAGGTTTCGGGAACATCAATAGCACCTACACTATTGTGTGTATCGCAGATTTCGGTAGGCGTAGAGAAAGTCAGACCGCGTGCCTTTGCACATGCCGGCAAAGCCTTGATGAAATCAAGGATATGACTTGACAAGGGTTGGGCGACGCCAAGTGCCGACAGTTCCATGAAGACATTTATCACCTGCTCGCCTTCGGGGAAGTTGGCAATACGGTCAATATAGTTGTCGGCGAAGAGCGGATAACCTTCCCACTCGGTATTGTTGAAACGCAAGGAGATATCATCGCTGAGCACAACGTCACGCAACAAAAGTTTGAGATTAGGTGCAAGGGCGCAATTGTAGACGTAATGGGGAGATTTCCAACCCAGGACGTGGCGTGCGCCTTCAGACAACATGCCCTTGAACCCCATCTGAGCAGCCTTCAAGCCAATATCATCACTATAGATAAGCGAGGAGTTGCGGAGCACCTTGGGAGTCTGTCCGAAATACTCCTTCATCTTCTGGCACTGGCGCTTCACTTCGGCCTCAAAGCTCTGCTCATTGGCCAAAGATGCGAGACCGTGAGAATAAGGTTCAGCCAAGAATTCCACGCATCCCGTAGCGTTGAGTTCCTGAAGTTTTTCCAGCACTTGTGGAGCGTGGATTTCCAACTGTTCCATTCCCACACCCGAGAGGGAGAATGCAACCTTGAAATACTTACCGTTCTCCTTTATCATTTCGTGCAAAGCGTTGAGCGCAGGCATGTAGGAACGCTCGGCCAAGTCGCTGACGATACGTTCGTCCTCGTAGTCGTCATAGTAGTAGTGGTCGGTTCCGATGTCAAAGAAACGATAACGCTTCAACTGAATGTTTTGATGTATCTCGAAATATAAACAAATCGTTTTCATTGTCGTTCGTATTTATAATAGATTATGTCTTTTGATGTATGAAGGTATCAGATGTCATGGGCGAGAACCCGCTCATAAAGATTCTTTATGCGTTCTCCCACCTTTTCCCATGTGATTTGGTCAACCTCACGTTTGCCCTCGTCTTGCAGATAATGGAAAAGCGAGTCATTGTGGCAGATAGAATAGATAGCATCTGCCATGGCATGTATGTCCCAATAATCCACCTTGATACAGTTGTCGAGTATTTCTCCACAACCGGACTGTTTGGAGATAATCGTCGGCGTGCCGCACTGCATGGCTTCCAACGGCGAAATACCAAATGGTTCCGAAACTGACGGCATGACGTACACGTCTGAATCCTTCAGACACTCATACACCTGCTTTCCGCGCATGAAGCCCGGGAAGTGGAAACGGTCGGCAATGCCCTTTTCTGCTGCAAGGTATATCATGGCGTCCATCATGTCGCCACTTCCTGCCATACAGAAACGTATATTGCGTGAGCGCTGCAATACCAGACTGGCCGCTTCGACAAAATATTCCGGACCCTTCTGCATCGTGATACGGCCAAGGAAGGTCACGACCTTCTCTTTGCCAGTATGGTCGGGACGCGGTATGTCCTGCAGTTCCTGACGCAAAGGATACACGGCATTGTGCATGGCAAACACCTTGCGCGGATCTTGATGGTACTGATGGATGACAGTCTGCCGCGTCAGTTCAGAGACGCACATGATGCAGTCGGCATTGTCCATTCCGTCTTTCTCAATGGAATAGACGGTAGGATTCACCTTGCCGCGCGAACGGTCGTAGTCTGTCGCATGCACATGTATGCAGAGCGGTTTGCCGCTGATATGTTTGGCATTGATACCCGCCGGATAGGTGAGCCAGTCGTGGGCATGTATAATGTCATACTCCTCAGTACGCGCCACTACTCCTGCGATGATGGAGTAGTTGTTGATTTCTTCATGAAGGTTGGAAGGATAACCTCCGGCGAACTCCATACATCCCAAATCATTGACATGCATATAATTGAAATCAGCATAGATATGGTCGCGCAAACGGTAGTAGTAGTCCGGATCCATAACATTGGAGATACGGTCCTTCACATAATTGTAATCGACATCACGCCATGCTATAGGCACACAATTCATGGCGACAATACGGCAAGCAGTACGGTCCTCATCGCCAAAAGGACGAGGAAGACACAGTGTCGTTTCTATTCCTTCCTGGGCGTGGAGCCCTTGTGTTATACCGAAATTGGCTGTTGCGAGTCCACCGAATACATGAGGAGGATACTCCCAGCCGAACATTAATACTTTCATAGTCTTTTGATCCTCCTTGATTAGTACTTGTATTTTTCCAAAAGTTCCAGTGTACGCAATATCTCGGCAACGTTGATGGCAAAAGACATTGCGCCGCGTCCATTGAACGGAGGATTGCCGTCAAACAATTCGGGAATGGTACCCAAACAGTGTTGCGACATCTCGTCCTCATAGCCCACCATCTGACGCTCGATGAAACTCAGACGAGTACGCTTGTAAATCTTCAGGCAGGCTTCCATATAGAATCCGCCGAGCCACGGCCATGCGGTACCCTGATGATAAGCCAGGTCGCGCTGGGTTTGTGGACCGACATACATGGGATTGTAGCCACCACTCTTCGGAGAAAGTGACCGCAAACCTTTTGGGGTAAGCAGTTCGCGTGTGCAAACATCGAGCACACTCTTCTGCTGCACGGGAGACAAAGGAGAATAGTCCAAAGCGACCGCAAAGATCATATTGGGGCGCACACTCCAGTCCGGATAATCCTTTGGTTCTACATAGTCAAACAAGTATCCATACTTGTTGACAAATGTTTCAAGGAAAGAGCTTCCACTGAGTTCGGCACGCTTTTCAAATTCTGCAGCTTCCTTTTCGTCACCATATTCCGCTGCCATTGATGCACAGAATTTCAGGGCATTGAACCATAAGGCGTTGAATTCCACGACATAACCCGTACGCGGAACGACAGGACGTCCGTTCGACGTGGAATTCATCCAAGTCACGGCCTTTTCCTTCCCCTGCGTATACAGCAGACCATTCTCTTTGAGTTGCAGATTGGGATGTCTGTTGTCGATAATGAAATGCAATACATCATGCAGGAACATGCCGTACTTGCGGTTGCACTTGTCGCGGCCTACATGCTTGGCATATTGTTGCACGGCCCATACGGCCCACAACATCACGTCGGGCTGGTCTATCTCATATATTTTGGTGGTACTGGGCTTTTTGTCCATCCATTCATACAGTCCGCGCATGGCAGTCTGCATGACCAGTTCGAAATAGTCTTCCTCTTCAATTGAAAGCGTAAGGCCGGGCAATGCTATAAATGTATCGCGCGCACGACTCTTGAACCAAGGATAACCGGCCAAGATATAACGTTCGTCCTTGCTTGTACGATTGTGGAACTGGTGTGCAGCGTTCACAAGACAATGGAAGAAATTGTCGCGCGGACTTCTGTCTTCCACTTCCTTTTCAAAGAGAGTCTTCAATCCGCTGGTCTTGCATGCCGATGTCGATCCTGAAAAGACGACGGACTCTCCCTTCTTGATATCAATCTCGAAATAGCCCGGTACATACAAGTCCTCGTTTGAGGCATAGCCACGTTCACGCTCTTTGGGATAGTCTACACCACGGTACCAATCGGGGTTAAAAACGAAATTGGCCTTCTTGCTAAACTGCATGTACAAATCGGGATATCCGGCATACATGCAAGTCTTGATACCATTTTCCACCTCCGAATACTCACGCGAAGCATTGCCGTTCTCATGTGTGAACTGACGCACACTGCGGAACGCGAGGAAGGGACGGAAACGGATCTTTGTAGCCGAATGGGCATCCTCCAGTGTATATCTGATAAGTATTCTATCCTCATAGTGCTGGAACACCACTTCCTTTTTCAGAATAACGCCACCGACACGATAGAACGTGGTCGGCACTTTGTCGCAATCAAAAGATCTGATGTACTTGTGTCCTTGCGGGCTGTAATTGTTGCCTTGATACTTGTGGAGTCCTAAGTTGAACTCTGCTCCGTGCTGCACAACCGTGACATCAAGGGACGAGAGCAGCACATGGTTGTCATCGTCCAACTCGGGTACGGGTACCACCAAGAGACCGTGATACTTCCGGGTATTGCAATCGACAATAGTCGAACAGGAGTAGGCACCAGATCTATTGGTTCGCAGCAATTCTCTAGGCAGAGATTCCTCCAAATTGGTCATCAACGCTTTTTCGAATCGCAAATAACTCATAGTCTTATTATTGTTAAGGTTTAATCATTAAGTTCTGTATTGGATCCTCATCAAAGGAGAGAAAGGTCTTCTTGATACATAGATTGATACAGGCTTCAGGTTCCCAAAGGTAATCATTTTTCATAAACAAAAAAAATATTTCCATTATTTTTTGCCAACATACAGATATTGCATACAACTTGGTATCCCAAAGACTAATGTGACAAGCGTTCGGCCAAGGAGAAAGATTCATCCACCAGCCGAGGCTGTGGCGGTTACCGTGAAACAAAAAAACGGGAAATTCTTGTTTCTGTCACTTATTTTTTATTACATTTGCAGTTGTGACAGTCACCTTTGAATACACCTGACTTTTATGGCGGGTTCTAAAAATTACCTTTGATGGATTTTTGAATTTTAGCCGAGCAATCGTACAAACTACCAATCTAATAATATTTATGGAAACAGAAGAAAAAAACATGCTTGACGGCAGCTTTCGCATCAAGAAAGCCGCCATGTTCGCAGCCGCCATTCTCATCACGGCGGTGCTTTGGAACCTGCCCTTGGAAACATTCGGCATAGAAGGCCTTACGGTCATCCAGCGGCGCGTCATCGCCATTTTTGCCTTTGCTACAGTATTGTGGATCACTGAGGCCATATCACCATGGGCAACGTCTGTCTCGCTGATAGGCCTTCTGTTGCTCACGGCATCAGACAACGCATTCCTGTTTTTTCGGGACGGCATTGACAAGAGCGAATTGCTCAACCACCAGGCCCTTATGGCCACATTTGCAGACCCGATCATCATTCTGTTTCTCGGCGGATTCGTTTTGGCGATAGCGGCCACGAAGTCAGGTCTTGACGTATTGTTTGCACGAACACTATTACGTCCGTTCGGTACCAAAAGCGAAAACGTACTCTTGGGCTTCATCCTTATCACAGGCGTATTCTCCATGTTTGTCAGCAATACCGCCACGGCAGCCATGATGCTTACCTTCCTGACCCCGATTTTCAAGGCACTGCCACCTGAAGGGAAAGGGCGCGTCGCATTGACACTGGCGATACCTGTAGCCGCCAACATCGGCGGCATGGGAACACCTATCGGAACGCCTCCAAATGCCATCGCACTCAAATATCTGAACGATCCGGCCGGTCTGAATATGGGACTCACCTTCAGTTCATGGATGTCGTTTATGATGCCCCTCACCATTGCCCTGCTATTGATAGGCTGGTTCTTGTTGAAAAAATTCTTCCCCTTCAAGAAAAAAACAATTCAGTTGGAGATAAAGGGAGAAGTATCCCATAAT
Organism: bacterium; assembly: GCA_963637655.1. Taxonomy (GTDB): domain Bacteria; phylum Bacteroidota; class Bacteroidia; order Bacteroidales; family Bacteroidaceae; genus Prevotella. The sequence goes on from CAVHOL010000016.1 coordinate 28,657, forward strand.
TGGCGCACGGTAGTTGTAGCTGTCACCTTCCTGGTCACCGTATTGCTGTGGATACTTGACGGCGTGACGGGAGTCGGGGCAAATACGGTAGCCATGATACCTATTGTGGTATTTGCCTTCACCGGTGTGGTCAAAGCACGCGATCTGAAAGAAATCAACTGGAGTGTCATCTGGATGGTAGCCGGTGGTTTTGCCTTGGGACTTGCGCTCAACGAGTCGGGGCTGGCTGAGAACGTCATACGAAGCATACCTTTTGGCACATGGTCTCCGATAGCCATCATGCTCATATCAGGTCTCATTTGCTACTTCCTGTCCAATTTTATTTCAAATACAGCCACGGCCGCACTTTTGGTTCCGATTCTTGCCGTAGTCTGTCGTGGCATGGGTTCGTCGCTTGACAGTATTGGCGGTACTCCGACCGTACTTATCGGCATTGCCGTTTCGGCATCTATGGCCATGTGTCTGCCCATCAGTACGCCTCCGAACGCGATAGCCCACTCCACAGGACTGGCCGACCAGAAGGAAATGATGAAGATCGGTCTCACCGTCGGAATCATCGGTTTGGCTTTAGGCTATATCATGCTCTTCTGCCTTGGCAAATTCCACGTCCTGTAATTATATAGTTCCAATAGTAGTTCCAATAAACAAGATGGACCGAATTCCACATACCGGGAATTCGGTCCATTTCGTTTATCAGCACTAATCAGTACTCTTAGTAGCGTATTCGCTACTGATCCTGATACAGATACCGCTTGATGCTCTTCTTCGGCGTTTTCTCAAACTCTTCCGTATGGAGTTTGATTGACGAAATCTTGCAGTACGAAGGAAGGTCAGCATTCACCTTCTGCCGGTTTTCCTCCATAATGGTTTCCAAATCACGGTCGGTGAATGCCATCGCTTTTGCTTCGTCGTAATCGGGGTAAACCAAAGCGACAAGCCGGTCACCCTTTTGTATGACAATACTCTCATTGACCAACGTCATCGAGTTCAGTTTGTCTTCTATCTCTTCGGGATAAATGTTCTGTCCGCTCGCTCCAAGCAGCATATTCTTGGAACGTCCCTTGATGAACACATTGCCATTGGCATCCATTGTGCCGAGATCACCCGTATGGTACCACCCATCCTCGTCAAGCGTAGTGCGTGTGGCTTCCTCATTCTTGTAATAGCCCAACATCACGTTAAGACCCTTGGCAAGTATTTCTCCCGGCACGTTTTCGGGATCAGGGCTGTCTACCTTGACTTCCATATGCACGACAGCCCGGCCACATGAACCTGGCACGAAAGACTGGTAGTCTGCGTAGCAGATAATCGGAGCACATTCCGTCGCCCCGTATCCGACAGTATAGGGGAACGCTATTCGCTGTAGGAAGGACTCTACTTCCTGATTGAAGGCAGCCCCTCCGATAATGATTTCGTAGAAGTTTCCACCGAAAGCGTTGCACACCTGCTCTTTTATCTTCTGGCAGACTTTCTTGCTTACGACAGGCATGTTGAGCAGCAGACGCATCCGGTTGTTCTGTATCTTCGGGAACACTTTCTTGCGGATGATTTTCTCGATAACCAGCGGAACGGCAATAATGATGGACGGTTTGACCTGTGTGAAAGCCTGAGCGATAATAGCCGGACTCGGCACCCGCGTAAGATAGTAGACGTGACAACCGTGCAGGAATTCGAAGATAAATTCGAATGCCATACCGTACATATGCGCCATCGGAAGAATACTTATCACCCGATCACCTCTTGAAATGGTCTTTCCCAACACCTGGACGGCAAAATCATAATTGCTCCACAGTGCACGGTAAGGTATCATCACACCTTTTGAAAATCCCGTTGTTCCACTGGTATAGTTGATCAGGGCCAGTTCGTCAGGACTTTGCTCATGATAATATTTCACATGCTCACGACGGAAGAATTTGGGATATTTCTTTCCGAACATTTCATTGAGATGTTCGCGTGCATAGGTCAGTTTGTCCGTACGCGAAAGTACGAGTGAATAGTCGGGTATATAGATGATACCTTCCAAATCCGGCATTTTGGTCGAATCAATGACAGTAGCCACAACATCACCGACGAACAGAAGTTTCGCTTCACTGTGATTGACAATATTGTGTATCTGCTCGGCCGTAAACTCATGCAAGATAGGAACGGCAACGGCCCCGTAGGTCAAAGTTGCGAGAAAAGCCACAGCCCAGCATGCGCTGTTGCGGCCACAGAGGGCTATCTTGTCTCCTCTTTTTACACCACTGCTCTCGAACATGATATGGAGTTTCTCTATTTTTCTTGCCACATCGTGAGTCTGTAGTGTTGCGCCCTTGAAATCTGTTAGGGCGTCGAGCTCCCAATTGTCTACAATACTCTTCTCTATAAGAGAATTAAAGCTCGGTATCTCCATGTCTTAAAATTTAAGTAAAAATTATGTTATGCCACTTTTCTTATGCGATTGAACGTTGGTCCTGAACTTGCCTTTCACAGGTAGTTTCACGCATTTTGGTAAAGGTATCTCTTTATGCTCTTTTTGGGCGTTTTCTGGAATTCTTCCTCCTGCAATTTTATCTTTGACAACTTGCAGAAGGGTGGAAGTACCTCATTCAATGCCGTACGGTTCTCTTCCATCACTCCTTCTAAATCCTTGATATCAAATCCCATGTTTTTGGCCTCCTCCATGTCGGGGTAGACAAGACCCACAAGGCTGTCATTTTGTTGTACGACCAAACTTTCGTTGACCAATGCCATGGAATTCAGTTTGTCCTCTATTTCTTCCGGATAGATATTCTGTCCGTTTGATCCCAACAACATGTTCTTGATACGCCCGCGGATGAAGACATGTCCATCTGCAGTCTGCGTTGCCAAGTCGCCGGTATGAAACCACTGGTCGTCATCTATGACGCTGCGCGTAGCCTCCTCGTTCTTGTAATACCCGAGCATTACGTTAGGACCCTTGGCTATAATCTCGCCCGCTACATTGACAGGATCGGTACTGGCGACTTTCACCTCCATACGACTGACAGGAATACCGCAAGACGTAGGGACAAAATCTTTATAGTCACTGAATGTAAGAAGCGGTGCAGTCTCCGTTGTCCCATAGGCTACCGTCAGCGGAAAACCAATATTGTACAAGAACGACTCAATGCCACCGTTCAGCGGAGCGCCGGCAACGATGACTTCGTAGGCCTTACCGCCAAAGACGTCCATCACCATTTCCAAAATACGTTTTTTCACCTTCTTGCTGATTACAGGCATACCCAGCAAAAAGCGCATCCGGTTGCTCTGAACATATGGATATATCTTCTTTCGTACAAGTTTCTCGATTACCATCGGTACCGTTGCGACCATAGAAGGATGAACTTCAGCACACGCCTGCGCAATGAGCGACGGCGACGGTTGTCTGGTCAAAAAATAAATATGGCAACCATGGGTAAGGCCGAAGAGGAACTCAACTGCCAAACCGTACATATGCGCCATCGGCAACATGCTTACTATATTGCTTCCAGGGCGTACATGACCGCCCAACATTGCCAGGAGAAATTCTATGTTTGACAACAAAGCACGGTAAGGAAGCATAACGCCTTTCGAAAAGCCAGTTGTACCGCTGGTGTAATTGATCATGGCCAGTTCCTCGGGAGACGTTTCACAATAATACGATATGTGCTCTTTTCTGAAAAATTTCGGATACCGCTTTCCAAACATTTCATTGAGATGCTCACGCGCATAGGATAATTTTTCCGAGCGCGACAATACCAATGAATAATCCGGAATATAAACAATGCCCTCCAAAGCAGGCATTTCGTCGGCATCAATCGTCTTGGCAACGACATCACCGACAAACAGCAACTTGGAATCACTATGGTTGACTATATTGTGAACCTGTGAGGCTGTAAACTCATTTTGTATAGGAACAACGACTGCGCCATATGTCAGCACCGCCAAAAACGCAACAGCCCAGTGACTGCTGTTTCGGCCGCACAAAGCGATTTTGTCGCCTTGCTTCACGCCACTACATTCAAACATTATGTGCAGCTTCTCTATCTTGCGCGCCACATCATGAAACTGCAGAGTGAAGCCTTTATAGTCGGTAAGGGCGTCATTGTCCCAATTGTCGATGATACTTTTTTCTATATATTGATTGAAACTTAATGTCGGTTCCATTGCACAATATCCATTTTTTTGTGCAAAGGTAATATCTTATCTGCGCAATCACAAATGTTTTGTGCAATATTTTCACTATGCATGCATATACACCCGATTTTTGAAGCATTTTGTTGGGAAAGCAAAATGATTTTGTTAATTTTGCATTGTGATAGATATAGAGAAACATATAGCAAAACTTCTGTTAAGCAATGACTGCGTAATTATCCCTGATTTCGGCGGTTTCATTGCTCACCATGTACCGTCGACATATGACGGAAGCAAAAATATGTTCTTACCGCCTAAACGGATTATCGGATTCAACGCACAGTTGACAATGAACGATTCGTTGCTGGCGCAATCATATGTCGAAGAATATGGGATAAGTTTTCCCGAAGCTGTCACACGAATCGAAAACGATACCGTAAAACTCCAAAACCAGCTATACAATAACGGATCATATGAGCTTGCAGAAATAGGAACGCTGACCTCAACTGATGGCGGCAACTATTGTTTCACACCAAGCGAATCGGGATTTCTCACCCCGGAACTTTACGGGTTGTCTTGCTTCGAGTTCTCCCCTTGCAACAATTCCGAGGCAGGAAGTATAGAATACAAGACGGAAGAGCCCGCAATTGCAGGTCATGTTGATACTGACCAACAAGAAAATGACGTTGCAGTAAACAACGGCCCAATCATAAACGAAGAGCATTCCGGTCGCGAAGCAGAAACAGTATGCCGACAAGACAATAAAAAGATCGTAAAAATCTCGGTCAACAATATTTACAAGTGGGCAGCCGCATGTGCTGCTATACTTATCGTACTGCTCATTCCTGCTCCTGTCGGCAATTCCAATGATTTGAACATTTCAAAAACGAGTGTGGATACCAATCTGCTTTATCGAATATTTCCCAAAGACATAACCACAGGAACGCCAAAGTTTGGAAATGTAGCGACAAGCAAGACAGAAGTTTCCGATACCGACTCGCTCGCTACAGTGTCAAAATCCGAATTGTCCGAAAACAAAGATACCCGTTTTTGCATCGTTATGGCAAGCCGCGTCACAGTGAAGAACGCAGAAGCCTACGTTGAACGACTCCATAAAAAGGGGATGACGGAAGCACGCGTTTGCCATAGCAACAAGAACACAAAAGTCGTATACGGCAACTACCCCACTCGCGCAGAAGCACACAAAGCTTTGAACAAAATCAATGACAACATTCAATTTCAAGACTGCTGGATAACTGAAATAAGATGAAACGAGTACGCTGTCCCAAATGTGACCAATACATCATTTTTGACGAAAAGAAATACAAGGAAGGACAATCTTTGGTCTTCGAATGTACTAATTGCGGCAAACAATTCGCCATCCGATTGGGAACATCAAAACTTCACAATACGCAGAAGGAAGAAAATCCGGACGAAAATGGCGAACGTGCTGAATTCGGATATATTATCGTCATTGAGAACGTATTTCACTACAAACAAGTCATACCACTTCAGTTCGGCAAGAACGTTATCGGAAGATACATGAAAGGAAGCGGTGTGAACTGCGCTATCGAGACCAACGATCCTAGTATAGACATCAATCACTGTTCAATTACTGTCAGCAAAGACAAGGCGGGGAAGCTGAAATACATTCTTAAAGACGGACCGAGCTATACCGGAACATTCGTTGACAACGTCATACTCAACGACCGGGAAACACGTGTCATCGAAGACGGTACACTGTTCACCATAGGAGCGACAAGTATTATACTACATGCCCCTGTAGCTAAGAACGAAAAAGATTAAGACTGAAATAACGCATTAGGGCTGAAAAGGATTTCCTTTTCAGCCCTAATGTATTATATAGATGCCTTATACTTCAGAATTTTGAGGTATGCCTTACTTAGGTTTTACCTTGTATTAAAGAACAACCTTACTTGAACGGTTTTGCTCCACCATATCAACAAAATATTGATGAATGGAACTGTCGTCATTAAGCTCGGGATGAAAAGCTGTGACCAGTTGGTTGCCCTGACGCGCAGCGACAATATGGTTGTCAACTGTAGCCAATGTTTCGCATCCGGCTCCCACTGAGACAATGTAGGGCGCACGTATGAACGTCATGGGGATGTCATGCTGAATGCAACTTATCGGAGCTTCTACATAAAAACTTCCCAGTTGACGTCCGTATGCATTTCTGCAAACCTCAATATCCATCGTAGAGATACGCATTCCTGCTTCCCCACGTACAGACTTAGCCAGAAGGATAAGTCCTGCACATGTTCCGAAAACAGGCAATCCGTTTTCTATGTCACTGCGTATAGGATCCAATAAATTCAAGTCCTTCAACAGTTTGAGCTGAACAGTGCTTTCTCCTCCCGGGATAATCAAACCGTCCTTCTCTCGGTCAACCCAATCAGAATATTGGCGGACCTCAAAAGACTCTACCCCAAGACGGGACAACATCTGCTCATGCTCAATAAATGCACCTTGAAGAGCAAGTACAGCAATTTTCATAGATTATTTTCCTCTTTCAGCCATCAGAATCTCGATTTCCTGCTCATTGATTCCGACCATTGCCTCACCTAAATCTTCTGAAAGCTCAGCCAATTTCTTTGCATCCTTATAGTTGGTAACAGCCTGTACGATTGCAGCAGCGCGCTTTGCGGGGTTTCCGCTCTTGAAGATACCCGAGCCGACGAATACACCTTCAGCGCCCAACTGCATCATAAGTGCAGCATCAGCGGGAGTTGCGACTCCACCGGCAGCAAAATTAACAACGGGGAGTTTACCGTTATTGTGGACATACTGTACCAGGTCATAAGGCACTTGAAGCTGTTTGGCTGCCTCGTAAAGTTCATCTTCAGCCATTGACACAAGCCGACGGATTTCACTCTGCATCATACGCATATGACGGACGGCCTGGACGACATCACCCGTTCCGGGCTCACCTTTTGTACGAATCATCGTGGCACCCTCAGCAATACGCCGGAGCGCTTCGCCCAAATTTTTAGCACCACAAACAAAGGGTACGTCAAATTTCGTCTTGTCTATGTGGTATACATCATCTGCAGGTGAAAGGACCTCACTCTCATCTATGTAGTCTATTTCTATGGCTTGAAGGATTTGTGCCTCAGCAAAATGGCCGATACGGCATTTTGCCATCACAGGAATGGACACTGCCTCCTGTATACCCTTTATCATTTTCGGGTCGCTCATACGCGACACTCCTCCTGCAGCACGGATATCAGCCGGTATTCGTTCGAGAGCCATTACGGCACACGCTCCTGCTTGCTCGGCTATACGGGCCTGTTCGGGAGTTGTAACGTCCATTATCACTCCACCCTTCAACATCTGAGCCAGATTGCGGTTAAGGGTTTGTCTATTTTCGTTCATATCTATTGTGTATTTTGATTTATTCTATTTGTAGATTTTTATATCTCGTATTATACATAGGCGGTGAAAGCAAGGAATGTTATTGCACCACCTTGTATCTTATTCGGTAGGAATGTGAGGCTTCATCCCAATTAGACCCGAGCAGGACAAAACGTCCTATTTGACTCGTACTACGGACATGCTTGCCTATACACGGACAAGTGTCATAATCGCCGATCTGCACCAACCGTATTGTTTCTGATACCGTCTCAGGCAATCGCTCCACATCGATACCGTCAGGAATATGGTCTTTGTCCACAAACTCATATTTTACAGGCAGGTCTTCGGCAATCAATTCGTTCATTCGGCATTCTATTTCCTTTTCTTCCTTCCGATTCGGCTTGTGATCCAGGACAAAAGTCATTTTGCTTTTTTTCCGCTCTATATGGGCATTCTTTGAACGCTCACACCCAAACATCTGCATCATTGTCCTGTTCAACAAATGCTCAGCCGTATGGGCAGGAGGGAACTCATCTTTATTATGTTCGTTCAGAACATAATCGTCACTGGAATATATCATAAATTTATAGATTACAGCGCCATAAGGAGATATCTCCATATTTAAGGAAGAAGATGTACCCAATGACAACGTAAGCTGTTCACCTGTGAACAATTCTGTCGCCTGAACATCTTCTTGCGGTATTGAAAGGAAATCAAATGCGTGCTGCGGTATACGTACACTGCATGCAGCTTTGTTTCCGGAAAAATTGACAACAACAACCAGAACCTCGTTGCCTGCTTTCCTGATAAAAGCATATTGCTTGTCTGCCAGATTAGGATTCACATACATCAAGTCGAAAAACGAACCTTCAACGAAGGCCTTTTCTGTATGCGCGAGATGCAGTATGGTCTTGTACATGGACTGCAAGTTTTTCTCCTCGCCAGTCAGAGATTTCCTGTCTACGAAACCATGATACAAAGAGGATACCGTCCAATAGTCAAATATGGAAGTTCTTCCGTCACGTCCGCTAAACCCTTCCTCATCCATTCCTTTCTCGCCGAACTCCTGCCCGGCATAGATCATAAACGGATTGGTGCGCATAAATACACTCGTCATCACCGCAGGAAGTGCACGGAATCCGTTTCCTGCAAAGAAGTCGCTTGCAATACGCTGTTCATCGTGGTTTTCCAGGAAATACAGCATATGGCCATTGATGTCATCAACCTGCTGCCATGCATGAGTAATATACTCCGTCCGTCCATTGCCACATACCACAGAACGCAGGGTGTCATACATTCCGACCTTGTCATACAAATAGTCGAAACCTGCATTGACGTAATTACGATAAAGGGAAGGATTGTAGACTTCTGCAATAAAGAGCAGATGAGGATGACTTTTCTTCACACGACAAATGGCCCATCGCCAAAATTCAACGGGTACCATTTCTGCCATATCACAGCGGAAAGCATCAACACCCTTGTTTGCCCAATAAAGAAGAATGCCGACCATTTTGTGCCATGTGTCAGGGACAGGATCAAAGTGACAAGACTTGCCACCGGCATCGCAATAATCGACGCCATAATTCAATTTTACTGTTTCATACCAGTCATTTCGGCCTGGATGGTTGTCGAAATGATCATTTCCGGTCGCTTTTGCGGGAAATTCCGTATAAAGGTTGTCCGTCTCTCCCTTTAAGTCGAATGCCGGCTGAAAAGGCTGGCCGACGCAGTAATAGAAATTGTTGTTAGGAGAGAAGCCCATATTTACATCATCATCTCCACCTAAATCAACCACATTCTCAGGCTTTGCAACTGAATGGTACTGACGGGCTACATGATTGGGCACACAGTCAATTATCATTTTCAGACCTGCTGCATGCGTACGCTCAACCAAAGCATCGAATTCCTCCATTCGGTGCTCTACATCCTCGGAAAGATCAGGGTCTACATCATAATAATCGGTAATGGCGTATGGAGAACCCGCCTTTCCCTTAACGACTGAAGGGTGTTGGGAAGGTACACCAAACGCTTCATAATTCGTACATGAAGCATGTCGGATTATACCGGTGTACCAAATATGCGTAATTCCGAAATCCTTGATTTGACCCAAGATTTCGGAATCAAAGAAATTCATCTTACCACAACCGTTTTCCGCAACAGAGCCCCATTTATTACGAACAAGACTCTTGTTGCCGAACAGACGGGTAAAGACTTGATATATGATTATCTTATCTTTTGTCATTACGCCAAGCCATGAGCATTAACGTTTTTACTAATTCGTCCAATCATGCCTTGAAGTGCCTTGCCAGGTCCACATTCCGTGAAATCGTCAGCTCCTGCCTCTACCATATTCTGTACGCAAGAGGTCCAACGGACACTGCTTGTAAGCTGTGCTATCAGATTAGCCTTGATCTCATCCGGATTGACATGTGCCATTCCGTCAACATTCTGGTAGACGGGACAAACAGGAACTGCAAATGCCGTTTCTTCGATAGCCTTCTCAAGTTCATCTTTTGCAGGTTGCATAAGAGGAGAATGGAATGCACCGCCAACTTTCAGAGGAAGCGCACGCTTTGCACCGGCCGCCTTCAATTTTTCGCATGCGGCATTTATTGCCTCTACATTACCGCTTATGACCAACTGGCCAGGGCAATTGTAATTGGCAGGCACCACAATCGCATCTTCAGTACTTACTTCAGCACAGATATTTTCAATGGTATCGTCGGGCAATCCGATTACTGCAGCCATGGTACCAGGCGCAGCCTCGCATGCCTTCTGCATGGCAAGGGCACGGGCATATACCAATCGCAATCCGTCTTCGAAACTCAATGCACCAGCAGCTACCAAAGCAGAAAATTCTCCCAAAGAATGACCGGCCACCATTGCAGGAGCAAAATCATCCAGACAGAGTGCAGATATTACGCTATGCAGGAATACGGCAGGCTGAGTTACCTTTGTTTGTTTGAGTTCCTCGTCAGTGCCCTCAAACATGATGTCAGTAATACGGAAGCCAAGAATGTCATTGGCTTTCTCAAACAGTGATTTTGCTTTGTCGTTATTGTCATACAGGTCCTTTCCCATTCCTACGAACTGAGAACCTTGGCCAGGGAATACAAATGCATTCATTTCTCTTTAAGATTTTATGATTGATATTACTTTTGCAAAGTTAAACATTTCTTTTGAGGTACGCAAATCGCCGCAATTTGATTGAAGGCGTGTTCTAAAAATTCCACACATTATCAGATTCTATTTTGACGGGCATGCTCTTTGTGTCTTTTGTTGCAGAGCCCATCACCTACGACCTCCTTCCCAACTGCCAGAATGCAATGGCAGAGGCGGCGGCAACATTCAATGAATCAACACCATAATGCATCGGGATGCGCACAACATAGTCTGCGTCACGGATGGTATCCATCGGAAGTCCGTCACCTTCCGTACCCATTATGACGGCCAGTCGCGGTTCTCGGGCAAGTTGCGGTGAATCGACGGAAATAGAGTTGTCTGTCAAAGCCATAGCGACGGTCTTGAAGCCCAATTCACGCAAATCACTCAAATCACTGTCAATCCAAGTCCAAGGCACAAGAAATACGCTACCCATAGAAACCCGGACGGCACGTCTGTTGAGCGGATCACACGAATTGCGCGTCAGCAACACGCCATCCATACCCAATGCAGCCGCCGACCTAAAGATAGACCCTATATTTGTCGTGTCGACAACTCCGTCTATGACCACAATGCGCCGTGCCGTCGCGCACACGTCTTTTACAGAAGGACGTTTTGGACGAAGCATTGCACAAAGCACGCCTCTTGTCAGCGTATATCCGGTCAAGGCGCTCAACACTTCACGTTCCCCCGTATACACCGGAACTGTAGTCCCGCACATTTGTATGATGTCGACGGCATCGCCATGAATATGCCTTTCTTCACACAACAAAGAGATAGGAGTATAACCGGCATTCAATGCAACCCATATCACTTTAGGGCTTTCGGCGACAAAAACGCCAGCTTCCGTTTCTTTGTATTGTCTCAGCTGGGCATCCGTCAGTTTACGAAAAACATCCAATCGGGGATCCGACACAGAATTGACTCTTATTATCTGCATATTAGAACAAAAAACGATGACCTTTTCAAGGGTCATCGTCACTTAAAAATCTATTATCTTATTCTGTCCGCCGAGCGAACAAGTTTCTCGTCATGATTGATACCCTGCCTTGCCATCATTAGGAATATCGCAGAAAGCAAAGGCAGACAGACGCCGAAAGAGACAACGAAATGGGCATTTGGGATGTCCTTGAACGGAACAAATACGAGGTAAAGTATATACCATACCAATACCAGCAACGCGCCCAAAAGACACATCTTGCTTTGCAGGGGCCTGTTATGGTATGCAAATATTGTATATATCTCTATAGGACACGAGACCAAGAGTATAGCGAACAAAGGCCACACACTGAAATCACGGCATTCTCCGTTAGACACCCACAAATTGAAAATTGTGACATTCTCACCCATAACATCAGGCACATACCTCCCTACCGGAAGGCACAGGCAGATGATTATGGAAATCAATGAGAACAAAAGAAACAGTGTCTGTTTTCTCTGCAACATACCGTACTACTCTTGTGTCTCAACACTGGCAACATTCTCTTTTGCCGGATCACGATAGTATACATTGCCGTCAACAAATTCCTGCGTTGCCAACAAAGTCGGCTTGGGGAGTTTTTCGTAGTAGCGCGAAATCTCTATTTGCTCACGGTTTTCAAATACCTCTTCAAGAGAATCATTGTAAGAGGCGAATTCCGCCAGTTTCTTGTTGAGATCCTGCTTTATCTCCACTGCTATTTGGTTGGCACGCTTAGAAATGATTGCGACACTTTCGTAAATATTGCCTGTGCCCTCACACAAATCCATGATATTGCGTGTGACAGTGTTTACAGGAGCTTTTGATTTCTTGTAATCCATGAACTATAATTAATTTTTAGTGATTTCCTTACATTTCCCGATATATTTCTCGGCAATCGCCTTATTCTTGGAATCGGGATACTCATTGATAAAACCGTAGCACTCATCTTCGGCATCCTGATAGCGCTCCAGCTTCTTTTCTTCCACACTTTGCTGGGCAAGCTCATACTTGCTCTTCATCACTAGAAATGCAAATTTCTCTCTCAGATTTGTAAAAGGATATTCTTTGAGCGCATTTTGCGATGTGATGATACAAGCCTCATAATTGTTTCCTCCATAAGTGCAATTGCCAAAATACTGGCCAAGGTTGTAATACAACTGGGCAGAATGGAGTTCTTTCTGTACAAGCTTGTCTTGCAATTCAAACAAGCGCTGCTGGGCGACTTCCTTGTACTTCGCATCCGGGAACACGTCGAGATATTCCTGAAAAGCCGAAATTGCGGAAATGGTTTCCGACTGGTCAAGACGGGGTTCCGGAGTACACATATACAAGCTTTGGCCTACATAGAATTTGGCCATTTCAGCATAATCGCCTTTGGGATAACTTGAATAGTACTTTTTGAACGCAGCTGCGGCTCCTTCATAGTCCTTGCTGCAATACTCGGCCATGGCGAGCATATAAAGACATTCTTGCCCGTTGTCACTTCCTTTCTGCACCAATATCAAGTCCTGCAACAATGTAGATGCACGTACGTATTTGCCGCGGGCAAAACACTCTTTTGCATATTCATACTTAAAGGCATTGTCCGTCGTCTTGTATACCTTATTGAATTCAGTAGCACAACTCGACAACAATAATGCCGAAAATATGACAGCTGCGGTGTATTTTTTCATAATCCAATCCGATTTGGAGTGCAAAAGTACGCAATCTTCATTGATATACAAAGCATTTCCACTGATTTTAGCAAAAAATTAGGTTTGTTTTGGCGCATTATAGACTTTTTATTACTTTTGTGTTTCACGGATTTCGACATATACAGACAGATGGATTTTAAGTTGGTTTCGAAATATTCGCCCACCGGCGACCAGCCTGATGCAATAAGACAATTAACGGAAGATATCATCGACGGCACACCCGCCCAAGTATTGATGGGGGTGACCGGTTCTGGGAAAACATTCACCATGGCCAACGTCATCGCCAAGATAGGACGCCCCACCCTAATTCTCAGCCACAACAAGACCTTGGCCGCCCAGCTGTATGAGGAGATGAAAAGTTTTTTCCCTCAAAATGCCGTTGAGTACTACGTGTCGTACTATGATTATTATCAGCCAGAAGCGTACTTGCCTTCAACCGATACTTACATTGAGAAAGACCTAGCCATCAACGAGGAAATCGACAAGCTACGTTTGGCTGCAGTCAGTGCATTGTTGTCGGGAAGAAACGACGTCATCGTTGTGTCCTCCGTCTCATGCATCTACGGCATGGGAGGTCCAACCGCCATGTCAAGCAGCATTATCCACATAAAAAAAGGACAGACTGTCAGCCGGAATGAATTGCTTCGAAAACTCGTAGATGCACTATACGTCAGAAACGACGCAGACCTCACCCGAGGAACATTTCGCGTAAAAGGGGACACCGCAGATATATCTATGGCTTACAGTGACAATATTCTCCGTATCACCTGGTGGGATGACGAAATTGAGAGTATTGAAGAACTGGACAGCGTAACCTTCCAAAGGATAGATTCGTTCGACGACTACCAGATATATCCTGCCAACCTATTTGTCACGACCAAAGAGCAAACGGCCCAAGCAATACGCCTCATACAGGATGACCTCACAAGACAAATCGATTATTTTAATGATCTAGGAGACGGTATTCGCGCGCAAAGAATAAAAGAACGCGTAGAGTATGATATGGAAATGATCAAGGAACTGGGACATTGTAGCGGTATCGAAAATTATTCCAGATATTTTGACGGACGGCAGCCGGGGCAACGCCCGTACTGCCTGCTTGACTTCTTCCCCAAAGACTATCTCATGTTTATTGACGAAAGCCATGTCAGCGTACCGCAGATAAGTGCCATGTACGGTGGGGACAGAGCGAGAAAGCAAAATCTCGTAGAATACGGTTTTCGCCTCCCGGCCGCATTCGACAACCGGCCGCTGCGCTTCGAGGAGTTCATGGAAATGGTCAATCAAGTGGTGTATGTATCAGCCACACCTGCAGAATTCGAACTGAACGAGGCCGGAGGCGTAGTTGTAGAGCAAGTCATCAGACCGACAGGCTTGCTCGACCCCATCATAGAAATACGGCCGACGGAGAACCAAATTGACGATTTGATGGACGAAATCGTAAAAAGATGCGAGCGGGACGAACGCGTACTGGTGACGACTCTTACAAAACGAATGGCCGAAGAACTGACCGAATATCTGCTCAACAGCGAAATAAGAGCCAACTACATACACAGCGACATCGCGACTCTAGACCGCGTGAAAATCATGAACGACCTCAGAACTGGCATTTTCGACGTATTGGTGGGCGTAAACCTTCTCCGCGAAGGACTCGATTTGCCTGAAGTATCACTTGTAGCCATATTAGATGCCGACAAAGAAGGTTTTCTGCGCAGCCACAGGTCTCTCACACAGACTGTCGGACGAGCTGCGCGAAATGTCAACGGAACCGTCATCATGTACGCCGACAGTATCACCGAAAGCATGCAGAAGACTATTGACGAAACAGCCCGCCGCAGGTGCATACAATTGAAATACAACGAGGAACACCATGTTCAGCCCCGGCAAGTCGTTAAAGAGATCAGAGACACCCTGCCGACTGCTGACAACAGCCACCCGACTGTCGCCATACAAATGCCTTCCAATGAAAATCCGACCCATACAAGCGTCGGAAATTATCGTTCCTACCAAGAACTGCCGACTGAATCTATTGCAGCGGAACCGGCACCCAAATATCTTAATAAATCGGACATTGAAAAGCAGATAGAAGAAACGACACGCAAGATGAAGGATTCGGCAAAGGCACTTGACTTTATTCAAGCCGCACAATACCGAGACGAGATAGAGCGTTTGCAAAATCTTTTGGACGAAAACAAATAATCACGCAGAAATACTGAGAACCAATATATTTCAAGATTTTATTCAATAACACCTGCAAGATCCTCTCGCCATATCCTTCTATTAAGAACAATTCATAACAGCCAATGTTGGCTCATTATTTATAGGTATTTTTGAAGTTCCCATGGCTATCCATTGGCCAAATACATTATTTATTAGTAATTTTGTATACTGTATATA
>CAVHOL010000017.1:0-43912 GCA_963637655.1 bacterium
CTTCAGAAAGACAGAAAAATCTGCTCGGCTAAAATTCAAAAATCCATCAAAGGTGATTTTTAAAACCCGCCATTATGTATATGCAAAAATACACTAAAATTGCAAGAACACAAAGGAATTCGCCATTTATTTTCCTATCCGTCACACCATTCCGCACCCAAAGAAAGCCGCCGCCGGCGCAGGCTGACACATGGTAAGATACAGCCTGACGGATGCGTATAAAAAAAGAGGTAGGAAAGAAGTAGCGTTCGGAGATTTTTTCTTACTTTTGCAAAGTGGAAATGACAATGCCGTTTCCACAGTTGAAATTAGAACAGACCTCTACAATATGGACTTATTACAACAAATCGTAGCCCGCGCGAAAGCGGACAAGCAGCGTATCGTGCTCCCCGAAGCAGAAGAGGAGCGTACGCTCAAGGCTGCCGACAAAGTGTTGGCAGACGACCTCGCTGACCTCATCCTCATCGGCAACCCCGACAACATCCACCGTCTCGCCGCAGAGTGGGGACTGCAGCACATCGGCAAGGCCACCATCGTCGACCCGCAGAACAACCCCCGCAGCGAGGAGTATGCCGAGAAGCTCGCCGAACTACGAAAGAAGAAAGGCATGACCGTAGACCAGGCCCGCACCCTCGTCACGGGAAACAACCTCTACCTGGGCTGCATGATCATCAAGACCGGCGACGCCGACGGACAGATATCCGGCGCCCTGAGCACCACGGGCGACACACTCCGCCCCGCACTCCAGATCATCAAGTGCGCCCCCGGCGTATCCTGCGTGAGCGGCGCCATGCTGCTCATCACCAGCCAGAAACAATACGGCCAGGACGGTGTCGTCGTCATGGGCGACGTGGCCGTGACCCCCAACCCCACCGCTGACCAGCTCGCACAGATCGCCTACACTACCGCACATACCGCCAAGGCCGTGGCCGGCATCGAAGACCCCACAGTGGCCATGCTGAGCTTCTCGACCAAGGGCAGCGCCAAGGACGCCATCGACAAGGCCACCGGCAAGAGCGTCTACATCATCGACAAGGTGACCGACGCCGTGAAGATAGCCAAGGAGAACTATCCCGAACTGCACCTCGACGGCGAGCTGCAGGCCGACGCAGCCCTCGTGCCCGAAGTGGGCGCCAAGAAGGCTCCCGGATCTGACGTGGCCGGCAAGGCCAACGTGCTCGTCGTGCCCAACCTCGAGGTAGGCAACATCGGCTACAAGCTCGTGCAGCGCCTCGGCGGAGCCATCGCCATCGGCCCCATCCTCCAGGGTATCGCACGCCCCGTCAACGACCTGAGCCGCGGCTGCTCGGTAGACGACATCTACTACATGGTAGCCATCACCGCCTGCCAGGCACAGGACGCCAAGCGCGCATAACTACAGAACCCGCCCCCAAAAAAGGAAACAAAAGAAGAAAAATGAATATATTAGTTCTCAACTGCGGCAGCTCGTCCATCAAGTACAAACTCTACAACATGGACGACCACTCGGTCATGGCCGCCGGCGGCGTCGAGCGCATCGGACTCGACGAGGCCTTCGTCAAAGTGACTCTCCCCAACGGAGAGAAGAAGAAAATCATGCACGACATGCCTGACCACCGCGAAGGCGTCAACTTCGTGTTCAGCCTGCTCACCGACAAGGAAATCGGTGTCATCAAGGACCTCAGCGAAATCGACGCCGTAGGACACCGCATCGTGCAGGGCGGCGACATCTACGAACAGAGCGTCATCGTCGACGAGGAAGTGGAGAAGAACATCGAAAGCCTCTGCGACCTCGCCCCCGTACACAACGCCGGACACCTCAAGGGCATCCGCGCCGTCGACCACCTCATGCCCGACACACCCCAGGTGTGCGTGTTCGACAACGCCTTCCACAGCACCATGCCCGACTACGCCTACCTCTACGGCATACCCTACGACCTGTACGAGAAATACCACGTGCGCCGCTACGGATTCCACGGCACCAGCCATCGCTACGTGTCCAAGCGCGTATGCGAGTACCTCGGCCGCGACCCCAAGACCCAGCGCATCATCACCTGCCATATCGGCAACGGCGCCTCGGTATCGGCCGTCAAGTTCGGACAGTGCGTTGACACATCCATGGGACTCACACCGCTCGCCGGCGTGATGATGGGCAGCCGCTCGGGCGACATCGACCCCTCGGCCGTCACCTACCTCATGGAGAAGCTCGACATGAAGCCGCAGGAAATGGCCGACTTCCTCAACAAGAAGAGCGGCATGCTCGGCATCTCGGGCGTATCCTCCGACATGCGCGACGTGAGCAACGCCGCACAGGAAGGCAACAAGCGCGCACAGCTGGCCCTGCAGATGTACAGCTACCGCATCAAGAAGTACATCGGCGCCTACGCCGCCGCCATGGGTGGAGTAGACATCATCGTATGGACCGCCGGCGTAGGCGAGAACCAGACCGACATCCGCATGGCCTCCTGCTCCGACCTCGAGTTCCTCGGCGTCAAGATGGACGCCCAGGCCAACGAGGTGCGCGGCGAGGAAGCCGTCATCTCGGCCCCCGACTCCAAGGTCACGGTATGCGTCATACCTACCGACGAGGAGATCGTCATCGCACAGGACACGATGAACCTGGTCACCAAGAAATAATCCGGTACCCGTACCATTACCTATAACAGGCGGGGACACCTGGAGCCATCCATGCTCCGGGTGTCCCCGTCTGTCGTTTTCACACTTCCGACAGTGTATCAAGGGTGGCCTGCAAATTAAGGCGGGTTCTAAAAATTACCTTTGATGGATTTTTGAATTTTAGCCGGGCATATTTTTCTGTCTTTCTGAAGGAGCATAGCGGGCTATGCGACTGAAGAAGGACGAAAAAGATGCCGGATAAAATCAAAAGACACAAAGAGCATACCCGTCAAAATAGGATTTAATAATGCGTGGAGTTTTTGGAGAGCGACATATATTTTCATCTTTTTTGACGCACACCGCACCCCACCGCCATGCCATACCCAAGGCAAGAGACGGCAGGAAAGCACACACGGAGGCCCGTCTTTTTTTGACGGACGGGATATGGTATTCGGGATTTTTTATTTAAATTTGCATACATGAAAACCGAAATCCCCGGCACCGGAAACTGGTGCGAGAACATCATCATAGCCGACGGCGACTACGTCGACCACGTCGCCTTCGACCTCACCGTCAACTTCGAGCGGATGATCGGCCGGCGCATACCCAAGGCCGACACGGCACGCTGGATAGACTGCATCGCACTCGACGGCGGACTGCGCGAGGGCGACAACCACACACAGGTCATCCTCATCCACGGCAAGGACAAGGCCGCTCTCGAATACTTCACCCCCGGTGACTACACCGCCGAGATCGACGGCAAAGCCTTCAGCGACACGCTCGGCGAGTTTCTCCTCAGCGCCTACCCCGTAGAGGAGATGGTCGGCGCAGGCGACTTTCTCGTCGACATCCTCGAGCACGCCTGCAACCACAAAGACGTGCGCCGTGTCATGGTCATCCCCAATGCCGAAGACGCCGCACTCATGGAAGACATACGCCACGCCCTGCACCACGTAGACGAGGACAAGCACGTCACCCTCTTCGCCATGCAGCCCACCATCGGCGGCAACTACCGCCAGGAGATACTCGGCTACTCGCTCATGAACGCGCTCGGCATACACGCCGACGAGATCAAGTAAGGCACTACAACACCTCCGGCCCTGCAGGGCCGACAACATACAAGCAAACAAAAAAACAAGATAATTATGGGAAAAGTACTTATGATCGGCGCCGGTGGCGTCGCTACGGTAGCAGCGTTCAAGATAGCACAGAACGCTGACGTGTTCACCGAATTCATGATCGCCAGCCGCACCAAGTCGAAATGCGACAAGATCGTCGCCGCCATCGGCAACCCCAACATCAAGACCGCACAGGTGGACGCCGACGACGTAGAGCAGCTCAAGGCACTCTTCAACGACTACAAGCCCGAACTCGTCATCAACCTCGCCCTGCCCTACCAGGACCTCACCATCATGGAGGCCTGCCTGTCCTGCGGATGCAACTACCTCGATACCGCCAACTATGAGCCCAAGGACGAGGCACACTTCGAATACTCCTGGCAGTGGGCCTACAAGGAGCGCTTCGAGCAGGCCGGACTCTGCGCCATCCTCGGCTGCGGCTTCGACCCCGGCGTGACCAGCATCTTCACCGCATACGCCGCCAAGCACCACTTCGACGAGATACAGTACCTCGACATCGTAGACTGCAACGCAGGCAACCACCACAAGGCCTTCGCCACCAACTTCAACCCCGAGATCAACATCCGCGAGATCACCCAGAAAGGCCTCTACTGGGAAGACGGCAAATGGGTCGAGACAGCACCGCTCGAGATACACCAGCCCCTCAGCTACCCCGAGATCGGTCCCAAGGAGAGCTACCTCCTGCACCACGAGGAGATAGAATCGCTGGTCAAGAACTACCCCACCATCAAGCGCGCACGCTTCTGGATGACCTTCGGACAGCAGTACCTCACCTACCTCGACTGCATACAGAACCTCGGCATGTCGCGCATCGACGAGATCACCTACGAGGCACCGCTCGCCGACAACCCGGCCGAAAAGGTCAAGGTGAAGATCGTGCCCCTGCAGTTCCTCAAGGCCGTCCTGCCCAACCCCCAGGACCTCGGACAGAACTACGACGGACAGACCTCCATCGGCTGCCGCATACGAGGACTCAAGGACGGCAAGGAGCAGACCTACTACGTCTACAACAACTGCTCGCATGAGGCCGCCTACAAGGAGACCGGCATGCAGGGCGTAAGCTACACCACCGGCGTTCCGGCCATGATCGGCGCAATGATGTTCTTCAAGGGACTCTGGCGCAAGCCCGGCGTATGGAACGTGGAGGAGTTCGATCCCGATCCCTTCATGGAACAGCTCAACAAGCAGGGACTGCCCTGGCACGAGATATTCAACGGCGACCTCGAACTGTAGGACGCCCACTGCAACACCGACAACACCTACCCACGAAAAAGAACAACAATGGCTAAAAAAGAAGGCGAAGAAATGACACTGGCGCAGGAGGGCAAGCTCAAGGCCCTCCAGGCAGCCATGAGCAAGATAGAGAAAGACTTCGGCAAGGGGTCTATCATGAAACTCGGCGACGAGCATATCGAAAACGTGGAGGTCATCCCCACAGGCAGCATCGGGCTCGATGCCGCACTGGGCGTGGGCGGATATCCGCGCGGCCGCATCATCGAAATCTACGGACCGGAAAGCTCCGGCAAGACCACACTGGCCATACACGCCATCGCCGAAGCCCAGAAGGCCGGCGGCATCGCTGCCTTCATCGATGCCGAGCATGCCTTCGACCGCTTCTACGCCGCCAAGCTCGGCGTAGACGTCGACAACCTCTGGATATCACAGCCCGACAACGGCGAACAGGCACTTGAGATCGCAGACCAGCTGATACGCTCGGCCGCCATCGACATCATCGTCGTCGACTCCGTGGCCGCCCTCACCCCCAAGAAGGAGATTGAGGGCGACATGGGCGACAACAACGTCGGACTCCAGGCCCGACTGATGTCACAGGCACTGCGCAAGCTCACCGCCACCATCAGCAAGACCAACACGACGTGCATCTTCATCAACCAGCTGCGCGAGAAGATCGGCGTCATGTTCGGCAATCCCGAAACCACCACAGGCGGCAACGCACTGAAATTCTATGCCAGCGTGCGCCTCGACATCCGCGGCACCACTCCCATCAAGGACGGCGACCAGGTCATCGGCAAACTCACACGCGTGAAGGTCGTCAAGAACAAGGTGGCGCCTCCCTTCCGCAAGGCCGAGTTTGAGATCGCGTTCGGCGAGGGCATCTCCAAGGTCGGCGAGATCGTAGACCTCGGCGTAGAGTACAATATCATACAGAAGAGCGGGTCGTGGTACTCCTACAACGGGTCGAAACTGGCCCAGGGACGCGACGCCACCAAGGCCCTGCTCCGCGACAATCCCGAACTCTGCGAGGAGCTCGAAGGCCTCATCAAGCAGGCCATCAGCGACCACCACGAGTAAACGCCGCAGGCGGCCGCCGTAAGCGCATAGCCCGACGAAGCCGCCGCATCCAGCCCCGTAGGGGCGGCATAGTATAGCGTAGGGCCTTGGCCCTACGTTTTTTCGTATACACCAACAATTTGCCCCTGTAGGGGGCGCATAATTATACCGATTGACGGGATTGAATTATGCGCCCCCTACAGGGGCAAATTGTATCAACAGATACGTAGGGGCAAACCCCTACGCTATACTATGTCGCCCCTACGGGGCTGGGGATACCCAATAGTTTCTTGACACCTACGGGGCTGGGGTGCCCTTGGCACGTTCAGATTTCGTCGAAAGCCCGTGCCAGGGCCTCGAGGTATCCGCGTCCGAAACGGAGGTCGGGCTCGATATAGTTGCCCTCGCCCCACTCGTTCCACGACTTGAGGAAGACGATGCGGTGCTGCTCCTCCTTGTCCTGCACATGCCGGAAAGCGTCGACGGCATGGCGCTCAAACCGCTCCGGCGTGGAATTGACGAGGATATGGCCGCGGCGTCCCGACCGCGGAGAGTGGTCCCAGTTGGGGATGACGGTGGGATAACAGTCGTCGCGGCGGTCGTCGTCGGTGACAAAGTAGCGGGCGGCGCGGGCGTAGTCGATATGCCGGCCACGGTGAAAGAGTATGCGCTGCAGCTTGGCGTTGGCGCGCGAAAGGAGCGAAAAGTCCTTCTTGAACACATCGAAGAGATGCACCAGTATGGTGGCGTCGAAACCGGCGGCCCTGTACGCCTCGGCCTCGGCAGTATGGTAGGTATGTCCCACAAAGTGCATCTGGAAACCGTGCCGTGCGGCCTCGCGCTGCCACACCTCGATGAAGTGGCGGGCATCGGGCAGCTCGCCCGGATTGTAGACGACAAACAGCGGTTTGCCGTCTACGCGGATATAGCGGGGGTCCTCAAAGGCGGGCAACAGGTGGCGGAAGTGGGCCACATAGTCGTCGTCGCCGGGATAGAGCTGCTCCATGAGCATGCGGTGGGTACCGTCGCGGCTGAACTGCTTGTCCTCCCAACTGTGGTTGGCCCATGCCAGACAAAAGGGAAAGTCGGGACGGCCCGAGGAAAGCACCTCCTCAAAGGGGCGCTGGAGCAGCTGCCGGCCGTTGCCGAACCAGTAGTGCCAATAGCAAAAACCCTCTACGCCGTACTCGCGGGCCATGTCGGCCTGCGCGATGCGCGACTCGGGCAGACGCAGGTCATAGTAGCCGAGATCGGCAGGCACCCGGGGCTGGTAGTGTCCGCGGAAGAGCGGGCGGGCCTTGCCTACATTGGTCCACTCGGTAAACCCCTTTCCCCACCACAGGTCGTTCTCGGGTGTGGGATGGAACTGGGGCAGGTAAAAGGCGATGACACGTATTTTCTTGTCGTTGTGTATTTCCATTGTCAGTGTGATTTCTTTTCTTGCAGCCGTTCTTGCAGCCGTGCGACTATCGCAGCGGCCGCCGACGGGTCGTCGACTGGGGTGTAGAGGCCTTCCAGCAGACTGCCCCACTGCTGCTCAGGTATGTCGGCGAGCCGCAGTCCGTCGAGCAGTGCGACGGTCTCCTGGGGCAGACGGTAGCGGATGATGCGGGCCGGATTGCCGCCTACAACGGCAAACGGCGGGACGTCGCGGGTGACGACGGCCTTGGCGGCGACGACGGCACCGCGCCCCACGGTGACCCCCGAGAGTATGGTGGCGCCGTAGCCTATCCAGACCTCGTCGCCGATGGTGACGGTGCCGCGCGTGCGGGCATCCTCGGCGCAGTGGCCTCCGATGACCCGCGACCGTATGGGATATGTGAAGAGGGTGCGCGTCTGGTGGTTGCCGCCGAGCAGGATGTGCACATCGGGAGCGATAGACACATAGTCGCCGATGACAAGCCGTTCCGTCTCGGGGTAATGGCTCATGACGTGGAGTTCGCCATAGGAACCCCGTCCGACGGTGACAATGTCGAGCGGAAAAGGTTCGCAGAGCACGGTGGCATTGTGGGCGTTGCGTCTGCGCCACTGCTTCTGCAGACGGCGGAGGCGGAGGCTGCGGGCCAACGTGCGCAGGAGAGGTATCTTGTCGATGATATGCATGGGCGGTCTGTCGGGAGATTGGTTTATCCTTTCTGTGCAGCAGGCAAAAGACGTGCCTTCAGTTTGCGGAGAAAGCGGCTGAGACTTTTCCGTCGTATGCGCTGCCACAGGAAGAGCGGCTGGCGGGAGAGCCAGTAGCCGCGGAGCCCGGCACGGCAGCATACGTCGAGCCAGTCGGAAAAGCGCGGCACACGGCAGTCGTTCCAGGGCTTATTGACACCGAGATAGTGCAGCTGCACGGCATCGCGGAGCATGGCGCGGTAGATGTCGGCGGCCTTGGCACGGTCGGCCAGCACGGGATTGTTGGTGTTGTAGGTGGCCGTGTCGGGATCGACACGGTAGAGATTGTTGCCCACGCCGTACTTGTAGTCCATAAACTGGATATGCGGCTGGCAGCACAGGGCGATGCAGTCCTGCTCGGGCAGACGGAGCCGCCAGGCGTTGCGCTGGAAGTAGTCGACCAGCTTTTGCTCCATGTTGTCCTTGCGCATCTCAGCAAGGTTGATGAGCATGTATCCGGCGCTCACCTCATAGTCGTTGATGATGCGCATCTCCTCCTCGCTGAACGTGGAACGGTAGCCCGGCAGATTGGGATTCTCGAGGATGGGCCGCGTGCCGGCGAAGTAGAATTTCTCGTCGGGAAAGAGAAAGTAGGACGACGAGATGTCGGTCGTGAAGATGACATCGACATCGGAGAAGAGTATGCGGTCGTAGCCGGGGAAGAGATTGGCAGCCGTCATCTTGTAGAAGATCTCCTTGGAGAAGTGCGACTTCCGCTCCAGCTGTTTCCAGGCCGTGTCGTAGTCGGGGGCAAGGATGAACGACAGCGTGGCGTGGGGGAAGCGGTTGACGATACGCTGCAGACGGCGCATGTGGCGCGCCTTCAGACCGGCATGCACCACATAGAGATGGTAGCAGTAGCGTGTGGAGGCATGCTCGAGCAGCGAGTAGATGGCCACACAGGCCGCCAGCACATAGTAGCGGTCGAAGGTGAAGAATATGGGGATGATGTCCTGCTGTTTCTTGTCTGTCATGATACGGAGAGGGGTTGGGGGGGTGGACAAGGAAGGTTCGGGGTCACTTTGTGATGAGGGCGACGGCGTAGGCCGAGATGCCTTCCTCACGCCCGGTAAATCCGAGGCGCTCGGTGGTGGTGGCCTTGACGGAGACGTTGTCGGGGTCGGTCAGCATGACTTCGGCCAGGCAGCGCTGCATCTCGGAGATATGCGGACTCAGTTTGGGACGCTGGGCGCAGACGGTGATGTCCACATTGCCTACCCGGTATCCCTTGGTGGCAATCAGGCCGATGGTCTTGCGGAGCAGCACCTTGCTGTCGATATCGAGCGTGTCGGCCGAGGTGTCAGGGAAGTGGTAGCCGATGTCGCGCATGTTGGCGGCACCGAGCAGGGCGTCGCAGAGCGCATGTATGGCTACGTCGGCGTCGCTGTGGCCGAGCAGTCCGAGGGTATGGTCTATCTTGATGCCGCAGAGCCAGAGGTCGCGGCCGGGTACGAGCCGGTGTACGTCGTATCCCATTCCTACGCGGATGTTCATATCGTGGGCGGTTGTTTCTGTTGCGTTTGGCGGGCGGACGGCATCCCTGCCGTGCTGCCCCGAGGCGTGTTCTCGAAAAAGACCGTCAAAGTCTTTTCCAGAACCGGTCTGAATAAAAACCCTCCCCGCCTGGCGGAGGGGAGGGGCATATGGGGAGAGATGATTATTTGCGGCGGAAAAGGTCCTTGATGCCGTCCATGTCGAAGGCCAGCGTGAAGCGCAGGGTCTGGTCGAGCGGATTGCTCTTGGCCGTGGCGATGACGTAGGCGGCGTCGAGCGAGAACACGCTCATGCGGAAGCCGGCACCGACGGTGAAGTACTTCAGGTTGCCCTTGTTGGCCGACTGGTGGTGGTAGCCGGCACGCACGGAGAACTGGTCGTTGTAGCAGTACTCTGCACCGACACTGTACTGTATCTCCTGCAGCTCCTCCTTGAAACCGCCGGGGGCGTCGCCGAAGCTCTTGAAGATACCCGAGATGCTGCTCACGTTGTAGTAGTCGTCCTCGAGGCGCTTCTCGTAGTCGGCATCGCTCTCGTTGTCCTCACGCTGCGGTACGGTGGGGATAAGGAGCTTGTTGGCATCGGCCGTGACCGTGAAGACGTTGTACTCATCGAGAGGCACCTTGAGCGCGGCACCGAGGCGCAGGTTGGTCGGGATGAACTCGCTGTAGTTGCTGCCTCCGAAGGTGATCTTGCTACCGATGTTGGAGATGTTGAGACCCAGTCCGAGCTGGCACTCGCGCTGCCCGATGTTGAAGTAGTTCTGGTAGTAGCAGGCGATGTCGGCGGCGAAGGCGCTTCCTGGGGAGGTGTCCGACGTGTAGTCGTAGGTCAGGTCGGAGTAGATCCAGCGCACGGCGGCGGCGATACTGAACTTCTCGCTGAGCATGAGCGAGTAGGCCACGTCGAGCGACATCTCATAGGGATTGATGGTCATGGCGCTCTGCGTGTCGCCGAGAAACACCTCGCCGAGAGAGAAGTAGCGCAGTGAGGCCGACACGGCCGAGTGCTCGCCGATACGGTAGTAGCCGGCAAGATAGGCCAGGTCCATGTCATTGACCAGCTGGCGCAGCCACGGCGTATAGTTGAGGGCCACTCCCGCACGCGAGATGGTGAAGGGGTACTTGGCCGGGTTCCAGTACTGGGAGTTGACATCGGGGTCGGTGGCCACACCGGCATCGCCGAAACCGGCACCGCGGGCATCGGGCGCGATGGTCTGTGAGGTGACGCTGTTGCGCTCAGGGTTGAACATGTTCTTCTTGTCTTGTGCCGAGACGGCCGTGACGAGCACGGACATGAGGCAGAGGGACAATATTCTGGTGAACTGTTTCATTCGCTTTCTGTTGTTGTGTGAGTGTTGTCTTGATGGTTGTATGTCATGCTGCGGCCGGCGGTGCGGCTGCGGTGCTGCATGTGAATAACGCTGCGGGCGGCTATTTATTGTTGATGACGATGAGTTTCTTCGCCTTCGACCGCTTCGTGGCACCGTCGGCGGTGAGTTTGACGCGGTAGAGATAGACGCCGGTCTCCAGATGCTGCCCGCTCGAGGCGGTAAGATCCCAGGTATAGGTATAGTTGCTGTCAGCGGACGTGCTGCTGTCCTCGTGGCGCCATAGCATGCGGCCGCGGGTGTCGAGCACTTCTATCTCTACGCCGATCTCGCTTCCGGCCCGGTCGTGGGCGACGACAAACGTAGTGGCGGTCTTGGCCGGATTGTCGGTGCAGCTGATGGAGAACGACGGTTCTATGCCGCGCACGACACGGAAGGACAGTTCGGCCTGCGACATATTGTTGAGTATGTCCCATGCACGGAAGACGAGGCTGTGCTCGCCTGCTGCCAGTTCGGGGATGTTGTAGTAGGTAGTGCCGCGGGTGTAGGTACCGAAGTCGAAGGCAAAGTTGTCGTTGAGATTGTAGGTCAGCGCCATCTTGCCGTCGATGATGAGCTGCAGGTCGTGGCCGATGCCGCTTCCGGCGGCGTTGATGCCGTCCTTGTCGGTGACCTCGGCCACAAAGTAGGGCGTGGCGTTCACCTCACCGCCGTCGACAAACGAGGGAGAGTTGAGATAGCAGTAGATGGAGGGACCGATGGAGTCGTTGGGGGCAAGCGTGCCTCCGGTGACATAGAAGCGGTCGTTGTGGCCGTTGACGGTGGCCACCGAGTCGCCGGCTGCGGCGTAGGCGAAGAGGTTGACAAGACCGCTTCCGTCGTTGTAGTTGATGTCGCGGGGGATGGCGAAGATGATGTCGAACTTGCCGGCCCTGACGCTGTCGCTGCCCTGGTAGAGGGTCTTGGTGCGGTCTTTGTAGACAAAGGCGGTGGTGGTTTCCGCCGCATCGTTCATACGGCAGGTGATGGACTCCTCGGTGTCGCGCACGGTAGCGGTGACGATGCCGGAGAAGGCGGCACCGTTCTCCACATGTCCCTTCAGACGCACGGTCTCTCCGGCGCGCATCGTCGCCATCTTGGTATCGGTGGCGGGGGTGCCGTTGATGGAGTCGACGACTATGGCGGGCGTGGGCAGGCAAAGGGCAAGGGCGGGGTCGCCAAGGAGAGAGTACTGCAGGTTGTTGACGGCCTCCTCCTCACTGTTGCGCTCAAGCCCGTTCTTGGCGATGCGCTGGGCCTCGCCGAGGGTGAGCGGCTTGTTGCCCGTGCGGCTGAGCACGGCGCGCACGAAGCGCTTGTTCATCAGCGTGTTGTAGTTGGCATACACGGTACGCGTCGTGCCATAGAAGGCCACGGCACCGCCCTTGCTGTTGAGCACAGCGGTCACGCCGATATTCTCGGTAGGGCTGTCGAAGGGCATGATGTCGCAGGAGGCGGAGATCCAGAGGGGAAGGTTGGTGTTGGAGAAGTTGGAGAAGTCATTGAGGCGCAGCACACGCTCATGCGACATCTGGTTTTCCTTGCCGTGTCCGGCATAGTCCATGATGAGCGCACCTGCGGCCTGCTGCTGCTTGATGACGCGCGTGGCTTCGGGATAGGTGTTGCCCGTAGAGGAGGTCTCGCGGGTATAGGAGTCCCACATCACCTTCTTGACAAGGTAGTTGGGATAGGTAGTGGTGACCATTGTGGCCACCTCGTCGGCATCCTGCATGTGCATGTTCTCGTTGCCGTCGTCGCCCATGAACATGAGGGTGTTCTGCCACGGTCCGGCGTTGGCGTTCTGGGCATAGCTGATGGTCTTGTCGACCATCGTCTTGGCATCGTCTTCGGTGCAGACGGGGAAACGTCCCACGCCGACGTCGAGCTTGTCTTTGGTCAGCGGACTGGCCCCTTCGCCGTCGTCGAGATAGCAGAAGAAGCCGTCGTCGATGTAGCACTTCACCTTGTTGAAGGAGTTGGTGCTCTCGTAGCAGAGCAGGTAGTCGTCTGCACTGAGGTTGCTGCAGGTGGTGGTGAGCATGCGGTTGTCCCACACGCAGTTGCCGAAGAGCAATAGGTACTTGGGCGCATCGGCAGCGGTGGACGCCCTGTCGTAGAGCATCTTCATGTAGAGGCGGTAGGCACTGGCGTCGGGGGTGCCGCTGGAGAACTCGTTGTAGAGCTCGTCGGCAGGCACGATGTTGACGCGCAGTCCGTCGTGCGACTCATGGAACGCCTTGAGCCGCTGGGCCTGCTTGAGGGTCTTCTGTGAGGTGGGGATGATGATGACCATGTCGGCCTGCGGATCGGCATGGTGGTCCTGGTTGGTGATGGCGTACACGTATTCGGGTACGGGGAATTCGGCGGTCTCGAGATTGGGTGCGGGGCGCGGCACGTCATAGCTCATCTGCACATAGTCGAGACGCATGGGGCCGCCGGAGAGTACGGAGAAGGTGATGGTGTCGTTCTCGGGAAGGTCGCGCAGCGTGTAGGTTCCGCCGCGCTCACCGCCCTCGTCAAAGGCGTTGTTGCCCGTGGCGACATTGATGCGGAGCGTACCGAGATCCTTGCCGTTGGCGCTGACACGCACCTGGCTGGTGACGCCGGCCGTGACGTTGACACGCAGCTGGGCGCTGCTGGCTCCGGAGGGGTTCTTGAAGATGATGCTTTTGGTTGCGCCTACGTTGACGGCCTCGGTGTCAAAGAGCTTGCGGCCGCCCTCAAACCATGCGTAACCGTCGACCTCGTGGAGCGACACATAGTCATCGTTGGCGGGATAGAATGACTTCAGGAAGGCGGCACTGTCTGTCGCAAGCGGAGCGTCGTCGCCTTCGGTGAGGAAATAGTAGCCGTAGTCGGAATAGTTGTTGCGCACGCGCTCCGACCGTATGCCGTTGTCCCACGACACGGATCCGCGGGCGTAGAAGAGCCGGCGGCCGCCCACAGTGCAGGTGGGCACCTCCTTGAGGTCGTCGTGTGCGGTGATGTCGGCGGCGGAGAGCACTTCCTTGCGCAGGTTGCCTCCATAACCGTAGATGCGCACCTTGTCGGGATTGGAGAAACCGGCCTGGCGGATGAGCGACGAGGTGAGCTGGTGTACGCCTGTGGTGGAGACGCGTATCTTGACCCACCGTCCGCTGGCCAGGACGGAATGGGCGGCATAGCGGCTGGCCGGTGTGGCATCCTCGCGCGGCTGCACGTCCTTGGCCGAAACGGTCTTGGGGGCGGACTCTATGCGGAGCATGAAGCTCACGAGCAGCCGGTAGCGGCCTTCACGGTATACCACAGGGCAAAAGTCGACGGCGAGCGAGGGCTGCTTGCGGTCGAAGACGACAGTCTGGTGCACATCCGGACTTTCGGGGGGAAGTGCGGCACCGAGCTTCTCGTACTTCTCGCGCTCGCCGGCGGGCATGTCGATATACTCGGGGTAGGCTATCGTGGCGGTATAGACGGAGTCCTGATAGTTGCCGGTCAGGGGGAAGTACCGGGTGAAGGAGGGGGGCGCGTCGGTCACGCTCACCTCGCTGGCGGTGAGATTGTAGAATTGCGGGGCGGCTTGTGCGCCCGTGCAGATGGCCAGAAGGGTAAGGGCCAGGATGTATCGCAGGTATTTTTTCACGCCTTATTTGCAGTTAAATTCCAAGAGTTTGCGGTCTTCTATCCATCCTTCGAGGTGGTCGTTCTCGTGTACCGGCCCTACGCCTGCGGGTGTTCCGGTATAGAGCAGGTCGCCGGTCTTGAGGGTGAAGAACTGGCTGATATAGGACACGAGACTGTCGATACGGAAGATCATGTCGGCCGTGCAGCCCTCCTGTACGGTCTTGCCGTTGATGTCGAGGTGGAAGTGCAGGCGCTGCACGTCGAGAAATTTCTCCTTTTCGACCCACTGCCCGACGGCGGCGGCTCCGTCGAACCCCTTGCAGAGGTCCCACGGCTGCCCTTCTGCACGCAGGCGGCGCTGCAGGTCGCGGGCGGTGAAGTCGATGCCGACGGTGAGGGCGTCGTAGTAGCGGTGGGCAAACCGCTCGGGTATGCTCTTGCCCAGCCGGCAGATGCGCACGACGATCTCTGTCTCGTAGTCTATCTGTCCGAGGTGGTCGGGTATGAAGAAGGGCTTGCGGTCCTTGAGCAGGGCCGAGTCTGCCTTGGTGAAGACCACGGGGGCCTCCGGTTGATATAACGTGCCGTCCAGCTCTTTATTGTGCTGGAGGTAGTTCATTCCTACTGCGAATATCTTCATCGTGTCGATTTTTCTTTGGCGGCTGACTGTCTGGTGTCATGCCCTGCGGCAGAGAGGCCGCCGCCGTGCCCCGCTGTGTGTGGGGCGGTATGTGCGTTGCGGGGTGCCGGAAAAACGAAAAAAGGAGTTGCAAGGAGTCTTTACTCCCTACAACTCCATATCTGTCATAGTCTTGTTCTGACGTGAGTGGCCTGATTACTCGGCGGCGAGGGTGAAGCGCTTGTAGGCGGTGATCTTCAGCTCCTTGTCTTCTTTCTTCAGGTAGTCGGCAACGCTCTGCTTGTCGCCGTCGCCGAACTGGAACTCCTGGCATACGAGGCAGTTCTCCTTGAGGAACTTGCCTACGCGGCCCTTGGCGATGTTCTGAATCATGTTCTCGTTGAGGTTGGCAGCCTTCTCTGCGGATACGGTAGCCTTGATCTCGTGGAACTTGTCAGCATCTTCCTTGGTAATCCATCCCTTGCCGATGTTGGACTCGATGTGGTCTTCGCTGTCGAAGTGGTTGGGGTTGAGACCTGCCTTCTTGACGGCAACCTCAACGGCCTTTTCGATCTGCTCTTCCTTGGTCTTCTCAACGGCAACGTTGTACTCGTTCTGCTTCACTTCCTCAGGTACGGAAGCCTCGTCGAGTGCGATGGGCTTCATGGCGGCTACCTGCATGGCGATCTTGTGACCGGCCTCGGGGAAGCTCTTGTTGAGCTGTACCATAGTGGCGAGGGTGTGCTTGCCCATGTGGTCGTACACCTCGATGTTCTCGCCTTCGAGAGTGTTGTAACCGTCGAGCTCCATCTTCTCGCCGGTGATGCCGGAGCGCTGTGTCACAGCAGCCTGTACCTCCTGGCCGTCGGCCAGTGTGAGGGCCTTCACCTCGTCGAGAGTGTGGGCCTTGGCAGCGATGGCAGCGTCGAGGATGTCGCTGGTGAGCTTGATGAAGTCAGCACCGTTGGCTACGAAGTCAGTCTCGCACTTGAGGGCGATCATGGCAGCGAAGCCGTCGACGTTCTTGACGAGCACGCATCCGTTGGAGGTCTCGCGGTCGGAACGCTTGGCAGCGATGGCGAGTCCACGCTCGCGGAGCAGGTCTTTTGCCTTATCGAAATCACCTTCGGCCTCAGTCAGGGCCTTCTTGACGTCTGCCAAGCCGGCACCTGTCATGGCGCGGAGTTTCTTGATGTCTTCAATTGAAACAGCCATTGTTTTGTCTTATTAATGGTTTGGTTTGTATATGCTTTATGTCTTACTCAGCGGCGGGAGCCTCTTCCTCTGCAGCGGGAGCTTCCTGTGCGGGAGCCTCTTCTGCAGGAGCCTCTTCCTTGCGGGCCTTGCGAGTGCGGCGACCCTTGGCGTCGGCTACCTCTTCCTGCTGCTCGGCAGCGGCCTTCTCGTCGGCCTTCTCTACCTTGCGCTCCTCGATGCCTTCGGCGATGGCGCCGCAGCAAGCGGTGAGGATCACGTCAACAGAGTCCTTGGCGTCGTCGTTGGCGGGGATAACGTAGTCGATGTCGCGGGGGTTGGAGTTGGTGTCAACGATAGCGAATACGGGGATGCCCAGACGCTTTGCCTCCTTGATGGCGATGGCTTCCTTGACTACGTCGACTACGAACAGTGCGCTCGGCAGACGGGTGAGGTCAACGATAGAACCGAGGTTCTTCTCGAGCTTGGCACGCTGGCGTGTGATCTGAAGCAACTCACGCTTGGAGAGCTTGGAGAATGTACCGTCGTTCATCAGTCGGTCGATGTTCGCCATTTTCTTGACAGCCTTGCGGATGGTGGGGAAGTTGGTGAGCATACCGCCCGGCCAACGCTCGATCACGTAAGGCATGTTGACGCTCGCAGCCTTCTCGGCAACGATTTCCTTAGCTTGTTTTTTAGTAGCGACGAACAGGATTTTTCTGCCGGACTTGGCAATCTGCTTGAGTGCCTCTGCAGCCTCGTCTACCTTGGCTACGGTCTTGTGCAGGTCAATGATGTGGATACCGTTGCGCTCCATGAAGATGTAGGGAGCCATTGCGGGATTCCATTTACGACGGAGGTGGCCAAAGTGACATCCAGCCTCCAAAAGTTGATCAAATGTAGTTCTTGACATTTTCTTGTTGTTTCTTTTGTTGTTTACTTTCCTTTGAGTTTTTCAACCAGCCTGTGGGTAACCGGAGGTGCCTGGCCGTCGGCATATGCGGAATGTCGTGTGCCGCAGCATGCTTTCGGGCGCCTTGTCCCGGGTCTCACGGGTTTGGATGCTAAACAGATGCTCTTTAGGCTGCGGCCGCGCCGTAGTCTGAAAGTAGCGGGGTGTTAACGCTTGCTGAACTGGAAGCGACGACGTGCCTTGGGCTGTCCGGGCTTCTTACGCTCAACGGCGCGGGAGTCGCGGGTGAGGAAGCCGAGGTCCTTGAGGGTCTTCTTGTCTTCTGCGTTGACCTTAACCAGTGCGCGTGCGATGGCGAGACGGAGAGCCTGGCTCTGGCCGGTGTAGCCGCCACCGTCGAGGTTGGCCTTGATGTCGTACTTGCCTTCTGCCTCAAGATGCATCAGAGGCTGCTTTACCACGTACTGCAGGATGGCAGAGGGGAAATACTCGCTGAGTTCTTTCTTGTTGATAGTGATCTTGCCGGTGCCTTCTGTCAAGTATACACGAGCTACGGAGCACTTGCGGCGACCAATTGCGTTTATCATTTCCATCTTTGTGAGTCTTATTTGTACTGGTTAATGTCGATTGCCTTGGGCTGCTGGGCTGCCTTGTCGTGCTCAGTGCCTTCGAATACGTAGAGGTTGTCGATCAGCTGACGGCCGAGACGACCCTTGGGCAGCATGCCCTTTACGGCGTGACGGATGATCTTGTCGATACCGCCGGGACGCTTGCGCAGTTCCTCGGGAGTATTGAAGCGCTGGCCGCCGGGATAACCAGTGTAGCGGGTGTAGACTTTGTCGGTCTCCTTCTTGCCGGAGAACACCACCTTGGAGGCGTTGATGATGATGACGTTGTCTCCACAGTCTACGTGAGGAGTGAAGTTGGGCTTGTACTTTCCGCGGATAAGTTTTGCTACTTTGGAGCAGAGGCGACCTACGATCTGGTCAGTGGCGTCGATGACTACCCACTCTTTGTTCACTGTCTCCTTGTTGGCGGAAATAGTCTTGTAACTTAAAGTGTTCATTGTTTGACTTGAAAATTTTACTACTAAAAAACCTTTTTATTTTGCACAGGCGATTCACTAACCGTGCTGTCCGGCCAAAGACACACACTATTAACACTCCTGGGCGGGGGACTCTAAGTGTATCCCCAAATAATCGGACTGCAAAGTTACATATTTTTATATGGTTTCACGAACAGGGACTGTTTGCGGATAACTTCCGTTACAAATAATTAACCATATTAATAATTATTAAGAAACAAAGACGATAAAAATCCTGCTCCCCAAAGCCTTGCAGCGGATAAAATGGCGTAATTTTGCGGAACATTGATTTCCGACACCCCGCACACTACAATCCAACCGTTCATACAGTACGCAACCAACCGTTCACCCCCGTACCCAACAAGCCCACCGAAAAAAATGGAATACGCTCCCATCCTGCTCCTGGCCTACAACCGTCCGCGGCACATGGCAGAAACGCTCCGGTCGCTGGCCGCCAACGAACTGGCGGCCGAAAGCCAACTGTTTGTCTACTCCGACGCTCCGCGCACGGCTGCCGATGCCGCCGCCGTCGACACTGTGCGCCGCCTGCTGGCCGAGGTGACGGGCTTTCTGCACGTGACCGTCGTGGAACGCAACGAGAACATGGGGCTGGCACGCAATGTCATCGACGGCGTGACGACACTGACCGAGCGCTTCGGCCGCGTCATCGTCGTGGAAGACGACCTGGTGCTGTCCCCGCACTTCCTGCGGTTTATGAACGACGCCCTCGAGACCTACAAGGACGAGCCGCGCGTGGGGCACATCCAGGCCTGCGACTTCACCCAGGACGCCTCGCTCCCCGACACCTTCCTCATCCGCTGGACAGGCAGCTGGGGATGGGGCACCTGGCAGCGGGCATGGCGCACGTTCAATCCCGACGGGCGCGACCTTCTGCGCCAGCTCGAAGAGCGCCGCCTGTGCCGCGAGTTCGACTTCGGCGGCAAGTACGGCTACACGCGCATGCTGCGCCGGCAGATAGCGGGCCTCAACGACTCGTGGGCCATCCGCTGGAACGCGACACTCTTCCTGGCCAATGTGCTTTCGCTCAACGTGGGCCGCTCGCTGGTGCGCAATGCGGGCTTCGACGGCAGCGGCACCAACTGCGGCGGCGGCGGACTCTACGACTCCCTGCTCTACCCTGACGTGCTGCCCGTAGAAAAGATCTCGCCCATCGAGGAAAATGCCGAGGCCCGCCGCGCCTACGAACGCTACTACGCCCGCACCAACTCATTTTGGGCCAAGGCCAAACGGCGCATCAAGCGCACGCTCCACGGCGACTTCGGGGCATAACAAGCACAAGGCGGAGTCCGGTTCCCGTCAGGACATTTTTTCTGGACACGCCACAAAAGCAAGGGGAACATCAACGGAAACATCAACGGAAAAAAGAACAAAAAACGTTTTACCACCCCATACACGCCATGCAGCAAGAAGAAAGGAAAAACAAGAACACGGACCGTCTGGGAAGAAAGCCCCGGGTCTCGATCGTGATGTGCACCTACAACGGCGAAAGTTTTTTGCGCGAGCAGCTCGACAGTCTGCTCGCCCAGACATGGCCCTTCGCCGAACTGATCATACAGGACGACTGCTCCTCCGACGGCACCTGCGCCATCGTGGAGGAGTACCGCCGCAACCACCCCGACCGCGACATCCGTCTGTTCCACAACGCAAAGAACCTCGGGTTCGAGCGTAATTTCCTAACGGCCGTCGGACGCACATCGGGCGACTACATCGCCTACTGCGACCAGGATGACGTATGGCGCGAGGACAAGGTGGAGGTGCTCATGCAGCACATCGACGGATGCACGATGGCCTTCTGCAACTCGGTCATTATCGACGAGCACGGCACCGAGTCACACCTTTTCTACCGCAAGCCCATGCCTGTCCATCCCGATGCCGTGTCGTCTACGCTCTACCCCGTGGCCTACGGACACCAGATGCTTTTCTGCCGCGACGTAGCCATCATGCTGGGACGATTTGCGCAGTACCGCATCTCGTTCGACTACCTCACCTATAATGTGGCGGCGGCCATGGGGCGCATCGCCTACGTCGACGAACCGCTCACCTGCTGGCGGCGCTACACCGGAGCCACCACCTACAGTCCCGACGGCGCTTCGGCATCGCGGTGGAGCGGCTATGCGGCGGCCCTGCGCGCGCTGCGCAACAAGTCCAACCGCAAGGTGTCGGCCCGGTATTTCTTCCTGCTGGCCTCCACCGTACCGTTCCGCGACCGTATGGCACGGCGCATGGCACGGCTGATGGCCACCGGACACACGTTCGACATCTTCTGCGCCTGCCTCTTCTGCGCCTTCCACCCGCACAGGGCGGAATACCGCGCACACGGTCTGCTGGCCGTACTGCGCGCCTTCTTCCTTCCCCTCGCCTTCATCCGCGACCACGGAAGGTATATCATAAGGGAGTAGACGTTTGCGTTTGCCCTGCAGCAGGTGCGGTGTCTCACCGCACAAAATCCTTATTGCCCTTGCTTTTTCCCCAGCTTCGTGCGGACAAACTGTTCGCACTCGGCGAGTATATGCACACGGGCAACCTTCATCACCACATAGTAGAGCACCGGAGCCACGGCGACACGCACCGCAAGCAGGGCGGCCGTTCCGGTGACAGGAAGCGTGAGCCAATAGGTAGCGGCCATCACGGCAAGGGCGGCAAGGGCGAAGGGCATGATGTCGGCTAGAAACATCGCATGGCTGTAGCCCGTCATGCGGCGCACCGTCTCGTGCCATACAAACATCCACACCACATTGATGGCGGTATAGGCGATGACCATCGTGCGGATGCCCAGGGGCCAGATGAGCAGCATGGTGGCGATCTCCGCCAGACCTAGGGTGAACGTGATCCAGAAATAGATGCCCGAACGTCCCTTGCTCAGCACAAGATTGGAGAGCAGGATGCACGGGGGTATGGTCGCTCCGCTGACGGAGAGTATGCGCAGCAGGTCGGCCGAGGCGGCCCACTTGGCGGTGAGGGCCGTGACGATAAACTCGTGCGAGACCAGTCCGAGACCGAACAGCAGGGGGAAGGTGATGAAGGCCGTGAAGCGCATCATCTTGCGCAGCACGAGCAGCTGCCGCTCGCGCTGGTCCTTGAGGTCGACCAGTACCGGCTGGGCCACCTGCGCGATCATGCTCTGCACGAGGTAGGCGCACTTCGAGTTCCACTGGTTGGCCTGGTTGTAGCATCCGGTGCTGTGGGCGGAAAAGTAGCGGCCGAGAAGTATGTTGAGGATATTGAGGTTGACCTGGCTCATGATGTTCGTGGCCAGCACCTTGCTGCTGAACCCGAACATGCGGCGCACCGGACCGAAATCGATGTCGCACGTAGGCCGCCAGTCTGAATAGTGCCACACAAGCAAGGCGCACACCGCGACATAGACAAGGCTCTGCGTAGCCAGCGACCAGTACGACATGCCCTGCCAGGCCATGACTGCACCGACGGTGCTGGAGATGAGCACGGCCGTCATGCCGGCCTTGGCGAGCTGCTTGGCCTTGAGATTCTTGAAGAGGTAGGCCGACTGCGCGATGCCCAGGCTCGACACCCAGAACGAGAGGAAGGCGAAGCGGCAGAGCGGCACAAGCCGCGGCTCGCGGTAGTAGCGGGCAATGAGCGGTGCGGCGAAGAAGAGGACGACGTAGCAGAGGCTGCCCACGATGACATTGAACCAGAACACGGAGTTGTAGTCCTCGTGCCGGGGAGTCTTCAGATTGGCGATGGCGGTGGAGAACCCGCTGTTCTGCAGCGTATTGGCTATGGCCGTGAAGATGGTGATCATCGCTATCATGCCATAGTCGTCGGGTGTAAGCAGACGGCCGAGCAGTATGCCGAAAGCCACGCCGATGGCCTGCTGCACGCCGTTGCTCAGTCCGCCCCAAAAAAGTCCCTTGACGGTTTTTTCTTTCAGTGTTTCCTTGCTCATAGTTATCCCTTCATCTTCATCCAAAGGGTGTGTATACGGTCATGTATGCGCTTGCCCAGGCCGATGTGCGGTATGCCGCAGCAGCGGCCGGCCATCGCCCAGAAGCGGCTGTCCTCGCCGAAGTACGGATGGCGCTGCATCCAGCGGTAGAGCCGGTACAGGCCGCGCTTCTTCTCGTAGGGCATGTGCCAGACGGTGAGCTGTTCGTCGCCGGGCTGCACATTGTTGTATTGCGGGGTGGTCCACAGGCGTTTCACATATTTCCCGGCGACATTGTTGCGCACGCCGATCCGTTCGGCCAGCAGACTGAGGAAGTGGGCTTCCTCGTTGAGTTTCGGCCTCCCTTCGGCGAAGCAGCGCAGATTGTGCTGCCACAACTGTCCGTATTCGCTGCAGATACGCCGGACAATCTCTCCGCTGAAGGCCACAAACTCGCCGCCGCAGTAGGCCAGGGGGCGGCGGGGCGGTGTACCGTAGCAGTCGGTATAGAGGCGGGTCATGTCGGTGAGGGTGATGCCGTTGATGTTCTCCGACGCATCGGTAGACAGTTCGTAGAAGGCAGCTCCGCGGCCCTCGGTGCGCATGTCGTCCCACAAGGGGTGGAGCGTGCGGCGGCAGATACAGTCGGCATCGCTGATGAGCAGGGTGTCGTCGGCCTCCATCCTGTCGGCCATATAGTCGAGGATATCGTAGAGAAAGAACTGGTTGCGCCAGGCCCTGTACCATCCTTCGGGCGGACGGTGGCGGTAGTCGAGCCGCACGGCCCGCACGTCCAGGCGGTCGAAGAGACTGAGGAGATAGGGAGGCAGCTGCGCCGGGTCGATATTGGTGAAGAACAGCAGGCGCGCGTCAGCGTTGTAGCGGGCAAACGTCGTGAAGAACGGCACCTGTATCTGCATGTATACGGAGTGCAGCAGGGCAGAGTCGCCCTTGCCGCCCGCCTGGGGATAGTAGCTGGCCTCGGCCGCGTCTTCCCGGTAAAACCATGTGGCGATATAGTGGTCCATATTGTCTTTCGTCTTTCGTTTGTTGAATTGTTTACGGCGGAGTTTTTCCCCAGCCGCCTTTACATTGCGGACCGCCTCAGCACAGGTAGCCTGCGATGAGCGCCACGTTGTAGATCCACAGCCAAGCGGTGAGCGCAACGAGCAACGTGCGGCCCGCCTTGCGCAGAAGGCCGTTGGACGAGCGCAGCACATAGGCTACGGCTATCGGGATGGCGAAGGCCCAGTGGGCGGTCATGATATAGATCTCGTCGATGGCAAATCCCAGTCCGACGTGCAGCAGCAGGTCGAGTCCGAAGTACGACATGGCGAGCCACATGAGCGCCGAGCGCCGTCCGCACCATACGCCGACGGCGAAGAGCAGCACAAAGGCGGCCTCGACGATGTAGTTCCACGTCCACTGGTAGGGCACGATGACGGGGCGGTCGACATTGACATCGCCCAAGAGATGGTCACGGTGCAGCTGTATGGACTCTCCGAAGAGATTTTCCACGACGGACGCCGTGCGCGAGGTGGAGATGTCGGTCCAGATGAGAAACTCGCTGTTCTTCGTGATGGGCGCGCCCTTCTGTCTCGGGGCCTTCTTCTTGGGTCTGGCACGCTCTATGGCCTGGTGTGCGGCGATGACGGCGGCCGTGTCACCCTGGGCGAGGAGCACGGAGTCGCGCTGGCGCTGGGCCTCGCGCTGCTCGCGGTCCTTGCGCGCCTGCTTGGCCTTGCGCGCGGCGGCACGCTTGTGGGAGAGGATCTCCTTGGGCAGCACGAGCTGGTGGTAGGTCAGACGCGCCGATCCCCAGATCAGCGCAGAGGGCAGGATGACGGCGAGCAGGAAGAACTTGGGCCGGAAGAAGCGGCGGCGGTTGACAAACAGGGCGGCGAGAAACACCTTCAGACCGTTGTTGAGCGTCGTGCCGGACGTCAGGAAGAAGTAGACCACCGTCTGCCATATCTTGAAGGGGCGTCCGCTCTTCATGCGCCGTCCGGCCACATAGATGGAGAGCAGAAGGATAGTGAGCGAGATGTTGAAGTGGTCGGGCACCATCGCCGTCACGAGGATGTAGGCGAAGGAGAAGAAGAAGAGGGTCACCAGCGTGGCGTCGCGCCGCACCAGACCGATGACCTCATGCAGCGTGCGGTAGAGGAAGAGCGAGGAGTAAGTGGCCAGCACCGTCTGCATGACGGCCACGATGAGCAGGGCACAGTTGATGCCCGTGACGGCCGTCAGCCCCTGGTTGAGCAGATAGAGGGGGTACATGAAGTAGCCCAGCAGCGGATGGCGGTACACGTTGTACACCTCCTGCCAGTCGGTGAGCACCGAGTAAGTGACGGGGTCGAAGCCCGACATGTGGAAGTTCTTGACAAACAGTCCCCAATGGTCTTTGGAGATGGGCGTGAAGAGACCGTAGTAGTGGGCGACGACCATGGCATTGAGCGTGGCGAAGACGATCAGCATGACAAGGGCGAGCCCGCGCTCCCCGCAGTGTACGCGGAGCACGTCGGCAAAGGGATGGAGCAGACTGTATCGGCGTCCGGTGCGGCGCTTTTCGCCGGCGGCCGTCTCTTGCGGCGGAGTGTTTTGTGGTGTCGTGGGTATCATTTTTTGAGGAAATATCTTACAAGGATGAAGTTGACGGGCACGCAGATGCAGAACATCGGTATGGGAGCCAGCTGCTCGCTCACGCCCAGCCATACGAAGAGGTTGAACGTGGCCATCTGCAGAAGATAGTTGACCGCGTGCGACAGGGCAAAGCCGGCACCGTGCTTGGCATTGGCCTTGGTGCGGAAGGTGAAGCGTGTCGAGGCAATGAAGTTGAAGGCGAAGCTGATGGCATAGCCTATGGTCATGGCCACATTGCGGTCGATGAAGTGCAGCAGCACCCAGTAGATGGCGTACTGCAGCAGGGTGGCGGCGGCGCCGACGATGCCGAAGCGGATGATCTCGCCCAGGCGCTGGCGCTGCTTATGGTCTAAACGGTCGGTGTACATGTCGGTCGGCGTATCGGTAGAGTTCATGGTCGCCGCGGCTGTCACCGTAGGCGGTCAGAAAATAGTTTTCGCGGGGCGTGAGAAAGGGGGCGAGGCGGCGCACCTTCTCGCCGCGGTTGCAGTTGGGCGTGGCAAACGTGCCGGTGCAGACGTCGCGGCCCGTGGCCTCATCGTGCAGGAAGGCGGCCTCCGTGCAGACAAGCGTGAAGTGGGGCGACGGCTCGGGGAGGATGCAGCGGCACAGGTCGCGGAGCCAGATGTCGAGGCTGGCGCTCACGATGTATACCTTCTTGCCCTCGTCAACGAGGCGGCGCACGGTGCGCACTCCCTCGGGGCGCAGCAGCGCGTTTCCTCTTTCTTGGGCAAAGGCGCGCGAGTACCGTGCCAGCCGTTCGCGGTCCCAACCGCGGAAGAAGGTGCGGCACATATGTTCCTTGGCCTTGTCGGGAGAGTAGAGCCGGCACTTCATCAGCACGATGCGGGGCAGGCATGCCAGCATGCCGAGCGCAAACCGCCACCGGGGATGGCAGAAGCGGACGAACTGCAGCAGGGTGTCGCGCGTGGTCAGCGTGCCGTCGAGGTCGAAGGCGTAGACGGGCGTGCGCTGCGGAGCGGTGGTATGGGCG
Source organism: bacterium (assembly GCA_963637655.1). Classification (GTDB taxonomy): domain Bacteria; phylum Bacteroidota; class Bacteroidia; order Bacteroidales; family Bacteroidaceae; genus Prevotella. The sequence continues at coordinate 26,004 of CAVHOL010000017.1, forward strand.
TTTTCCATCATCGGTCACAGTCAGGTTTTAGAGATAGATGAGGAAGAGGAACGACAGTCCCCACAGCACGACGATGAGCTGGGTGAAGTGGTCATGGAGAATGATCTTGGTGGGGTCGCCGCTCTTCTGGTCGACCACGGCAATCTGTATGTAGCGCAGCAGTCCCAGCAGCACAAAGATGGAGGTGAGGTAGAGGTAGGGCGAAGAGAAGTGTTCGGTGACCTCGGGCGACACGGTATACATGATGTAGCACACGAGCGTGACCGAAGCGGTGATGGTGATGGCCTGGTTGATGAACGTGAGGTTGTAGCGCGAGGTGTTCTTTCTCGGCGCCTGCCCCGTCTCGTTCATGCGCAGCACGTCGTCACGCCGCTTGGCAAACGACATGAAGAGGGTGATGAGGAAGGTCATCAGCACGATCCACTTGCTCAGTTCGATCTCGGTGGCCAGTCCGCCGGCCAGCAGGCGCAGCACAAATCCGAAGGCCACGGTGCAGACGTCGATGATGGCATACTGCTTCAGCCGCGAGCAGTAGGCCATGTTGAGCACATAGTAGAAGGCGATGACCGTCTGCACGTAGAGCATGTTGCGGCCGTCGATGAGCAGCGTCACGGCAGCGGCGAGCACCAGCATGAGCGCCATCAGGCCATAGGCACGGCGTGGACTTATGGCACCCGAGGCCACAGGACGGCGGCATTTGACAGGATGATGGCGGTCGGCGTCTGCATCGACGATGTCGTTGTAGCAGTACACCGACGAGGCGGCCAGGCTGAAGGCCAGCACGGCCACCAGGCCCTGCAGCAGGGCATGGAGGTCGAAGAGGGCGCCGCCGAAGAACAGGGGGACAAGAATAAAGAGGTTCTTGATCCACTGTTGTGGACGGAGAAGTCGGATGATATTCTTCATTTGTCTTTGTTTTTTCGTAGTGACCCGGCGAAGGCGATGACGTAGCGGAGCATCCATGCCGCCGGCAGGGTGACGGCCAGCGTGCCCAGCACGTTCTCCCAGTAGCCCCAGTGGAGCGCCGCGAGCGGCAGAAGCACGAAGTTGAGATGTATGAGGTACACCTCCAGGCTCAGTGCGCCGACAAAGGCGAGTGCCTTTCTCGCCTGCGGCGGCGTATGGTGCAGCACTGCCCCGAGGAGCAGCAGGAAGGCGACGGTCAGCGGTATGTACATCATGCGCTCCACAAAGATCGGGAAGTGTCCGTGCCGGTACTGTTCGAGCCAGACACACATGCCGCCCACCGTCAGCACGGTGACCAGCGCCAGGAGGGTGGCGGAAGCGCCGCAGGGCTTGCCGTCGCGCACGGCCTCCCCCATGTTGATGCCGATGAAGAAGATGGGCGCGCGGCTCCAGAAAATCTCGATGTGGCCTACGGCCTCATGGATGGGACTGACCCACTGCACGGCCGCACACCAGCATATCAGCAGCACGGGCAGCCACCGCCACTCTGCATGACGTCCGGTCAGCCGGAGGTAGAACGGGGCAAGGGCATACAGGAGGATGATGGCGGGCATGTACCAGAACGTCAGCTCGTCGTGCGCCCAGAACCCCCACCCTACGGTGATCTGTCCGACCAGTGCGGGCAGCTCGCGCCATCCTCCGCCGCGGGCGATATAGTCGGGCAGATAGTAGGCCGTGGCCACGATCAGCCATGTGGGGTAGATGCGGCGGTATCTCCGCAGGAGGAAGTGCCGAACAGACGGATTTTTCTGCCAGGCGTGCCACAGGCCGATGCCGCTGACCAGCAGGAAGATGTCGACACCGATATTGCCGCACCGCCGCAGTCCGAAGAACGGGTCATCGGGACTGAGCCACACGTGGAAGAGCACGACGAACAGGGTCGCCACGCCCATCATCTCGCCACGGTAGCGGCTGAGGTCCTTGAGGTCTATGGCTGGCAAGAGGGGCATGGCTACGGTTTTGCGTTTGCACTGTTTCTGCGCCAGCGTGCCCGCATCTCATGGTAGAACCAGGCGAGGGCTATCGAGGCGGTGACGTAGAGGGCCAGTCCGGGGTACACATCGTTCCAACTGCGATAGTAGGTGAAGAACACGCGGCGCGTCACGGGATGTATGACGAAGAGTGCGGCGGAGATGCCGCCCACCCATGCGAGCCACCCGTTCAGCGTGTGGGGAAGGGCCTTGACCAGTCCTACGGCACCGGTGCAGACAAACAGCGGCGCCCAGAGCCAGGCCTGGAAGTGGAAATTGCAGGCAAAGACGGCCACGGCCGACACGAAGGCGGTCAGCGCCCACTGCTGCTGGCTGAGCGGACGCCCGTAGCGGGCAAACAGTATGCCGGCGCCGAAAGGCAGCATGCCGCCCATGAAGTTGTAGCGCACACGGTTGAGCGTGTCGCCCTCGGGAGCGCAGAAGGCCTGCGCCGCCCAGCACAGTACGATGAGGGCCACGACCGCCTTCCAGCTGCGGCGGTAGAGCGCTATGCGGTAGACGGCGTAGAGCTGCAGCATGAGACCGAAAAACCAGTACGGGCCGGGCCAGATGACACGGTCGGGGTCGGGCAGCAGATTGTTGAGCATGAGCAGCTGGCCGGCCACATCTATGGTGTGGTAGACATGACGGCCGGGCAGCATGGCGTCGACAAGGGTGAAGATGACAAAGCCGGCGATCATCATGCTGAAGAGCTTGGCGAAGTGCTTGCGGATGAAGGGCCACACGCCCGGTGCGGCGGCCGACGGTTGCGGACCGGCGGCAGGCTGCTCGTACTTCAGCGTCAGGCCGTAGGCACTGAGAAAGAGAAAGACGGGCACGCCGTAGTGTCCGAAGAACGACAGCAGGTGTATGGGCAGGGTGGCATCGGGCAGCAGCACGGCGTGGAGCATGCCCTGGCTTTTGGCGAGAGAGAACGTGTACTCGTTCTCCTTCACGGCTGCGCCGAGCCAGTGGCAGTAGTTGTGCAGGAAGATGCCGATGATGGCCAGTCCGCGCAGGGCGGCACACTCGGTGCGCGTGAGTATGGGTATGGATGTGTTCATGCGTGTAATGTTCGGTATTCAGTCAGAAGTGAACGCTCATTTCCCGTCCGTAGGCTGCTGCAGCTTGTCGTAGTCGGCTTCGCCCTTGAGCAGGCGCGGCCGCATCTCGTCGTACTCGGGCGAGAGAATGTTGTACTCGGCGTGGTAGTCGCGGGCGTGGATGCCGGCCAGGTAGAGCAACAGGTGCGGGAGGGCGTCGGTCATGTAGCGGCGGTGGCGGGCGTCGACGACCTGCTTGAAGATCTCGGGGTGGCGGGCCGTGTACTTCGGCGAGCACCATATCCAGAACGGGATGTCAAACTCGGCGTGGGCCAGACGCGCGTCGACGGCCGTGGAGTGCATGCGGCAGAAGAAGTGCATGTCGCCCTCGTAGCACTCCTCGCCGTGGTCGGGCACGTAGATGACGATGGCGTCCTCGTTCTCAAACCGCTGCACGATCTCCGTCACGATGGAGTCGTTGTAGAGTATGGCATTGTCGTAGTCGGAGAGTATGCGGCGCTCGCGGCCGTTGAGGTTGGGCTTGAGCTCGCGGTAGTCGTCGCCCTGGAACTTGCGGCGGTCGGCGGGGTAGCGCTCCGAGTAGCCTACGTGCTGGCCGATGAGGTGGAAGATTGTGAGGTTGTACTCGGTATTCTGGCTGCGCAGACGGTCGTAGTCGGCGAGCAGGTCTTCGTCGTAGCGGTGCAGCTGGTCGTTGCGGGTGTCAAACTGGGCCGCGCTCAACTTCGGGTTGTTCAGGAAAAAGCCTCCGCTGAAGTCGTAGACGGCTTCCTTGGCCTTCGGCAAAAACTGGTTGGTGAGGAAGGTGACGTGGTAGCCGGCCTTGCGGAACAGTTCGGGGAAGAGCGGATAGTCGCACCACTCGCCCTTCTGCCCGACGACGTGCATGGAGAAGAGGTTTTTGAAGACGTAGCTGGTCAGGTTCCAGGGCGACACCACATCGGTGTACTTCACCAGACGACCTGTCTTCTCCAGCCGTGCCTGCCGCGGCGTGGTCGGCATGGGATAACCGTACATCTGCGAGTGGTGGCGGTTGTAGCTCTCGCCGATGATGAGCACGATATGCGGACTGGTGTACGAGCAGCTGTCTACGCTCACATGGTCGGCGGCGGCGACGAGCTTCTGTACCTGGGCGGCAGTGAGCGAATTGGCGTAGACGCTGAACACGAGGCGGTAGACGGGCAGGTAGAGCGTGGCACGGTTTTTCTCGGTGAGCGTATGCTCCACATCGCCGATGGTGCGCCCGGACATGAGACGGCACACGGCGGCCTTGTTCTGCGCGCTCGCAAAGGCCGACCAAACAACGAGCACACCAAGCAGCAGTCCGAAGAGGGGTTCGGCCCGGACAACGGCGGAGCGTATGCGCTCCGCCTGCCCGCGCAACCGTGCACAGACATCGGCCGAAAGGATATGGGGAAAGGGCAGACGGATGGTGGCAAACAGGTGTACGGCGGCAAGCAGCAGCACCCACCCTACCCCGCTCAGCAGCACGTCGGCCGAGATGCAGGTACGCAGAAACTCGCCTGCCTCGCGCGAGTCGGTCTCGCCCACCAGCAGCAGCATCGTGGGGGTGAGCGTGGAGTCAAACTTGGTGAAGCAGTACACGTCGACTACGGCGGTGGCGTAGAGCACCGCATACAGGGCGGCACGCACCCACCGGCGTATCCTGCGGGGGAGCACCGCAAGCACAACGCACACGGCGTAGACGTCGAGCAGCAACTCGGGATAGAGATTGTCGTACAGTTTGGAATGCCGCGTGTGGGGCAGGGTGACCCATGCACAGAGACAGCCGAGAATATACATGAACACGAAAAACCTTGCGTTCAGGCGTACGGGTCTGGCGATATATCCGAGGATCTGGCTCAGTATTTTCCAAATTCTCATACAGTGGTTTTTATCCGCAAACTTAATCATTTTTTTTGACTTACCCGTTGCCCGCACCCAATTATTTGTCGCGCGGCCGCCGTGTGTCCGCTTTTTTTCGTACTTTTGTGGCGGAGGCCCTTTCCGCCACGCAGACGGACGGGTGCTTCAGAGAAGAACAATCTGTATTTTATCACCTATCATCACCTACATTTTCATTTCAACTATCCGATGAACAAATTTCTGAAAACTATGGGCATCGCGGCGCTGGCCGCCCTGCTGCCGGCAGGACTTTCGGCCCAGACCAAAGCATCGAAAAAGATGACGGCAATGGTGGAACGCGGCCTGCAGTCCATCAGCGTGGAAGCCGCCAAAGCACATGTCTACTTCCTGGCCGACGACGCTCTCGAAGGCCGTCAGGCAGGTGCGAATGGCAGTAGGATAGCCGCTCAGTATATCATTTCGCAAATGCGTCTGTGCGGCATCAAACCGCTGGGCGACAGTTATCTGCAGCACTTTTCGGCCTACAACTGGAGCCGTTTCAAGAAGCGGGGCTGGTATGTCGAGACTGACTCGGTAGCCAAGATCACCGCAGGCGAGCACCGGCGGGTAGACCTGGCCAATGTGCTGGGCGTCATTCCCGGCCGCAAGACCGACGAGTATGTAGTGGTCGGGGCGCACCTCGACCACGAGGGTGTAGACAACAACCTTGTGGGCGACAAGATTTACAACGGGGCCGACGACAACGCTTCGGGCGTGAGTGCCGTGCTACAGATCATGAAGGCCTTTGTGGAGAGCGGCGCACAGCCCGAGCGCACCGTGATCTTCGCCTTCTGGGACGGCGAGGAGATGGGGCTTCTCGGGTCACGCCATTTCGTGCAGGCCTTCCCCCACATCGACAAGGTGAAGGGCTACCTCAACTTCGACATGGTGGGCGGCAACAACAAGCCCGAAAATCCTGCCTACATGGTCTACTTCTACACCGCCACCCATCCCGCGTTCGGCGACTGGCTGAAGGCCGACATCACCAAGTACGGCCTTGACCTCGACCCGAGCTACCGCGCATGGGACAATCCCGTAGGCGGCAGCGACCAGGGATCGTTCGCCAAGAAGGGCGTGCCCATCGTATGGTACCATACCGACGCCGAGCCCAACTACAACCATCCGACCGACGAGGCCGACCGTGTCAACTACGACAAACTGGCCGACATCACCCGCGCCTCGTACCTGACAGTATGGCATCTGTCCAACGTGGAAAACTATTGAGGCCAGAAATCCCGTATCCAGACAATCAAGCAATATAATACAAGCCCCCGGAGGAATTTCGGGGGCTTGTCGGTTACAAGATTCCCCTTTCGGGGTATTCCTTTCGTTTACACATTACGGCACATTATCACGAAAAACACACTGAAAATATTAATCATAAACACTTCGTGTTTTTTTACATTATTTTAATACATATTACTTTGTACGAGTTTACATAATGTTTAATTTTGCGATTGTCAATTCCGACTGTAAAAGTTGGAATAATAAAATTTCTCACCGCTAAAATCCAACAGATATGAAAGAATTGTTCATTTCCTTTTCGATTGCCTTTTTCGCATCGCTTTGTTGCTGCATTTTCTTCATCACGGGTTCCGCCGCCATCGCTATCGTTCCTGGCGTCATTGTGATGGCAGTGATGACCGTGCTCCGCGTGTCCAATGTGGCGAAGAACGCAGGAAATATATGGTCAAATATCACCGCACTGTTTCTTGGAAACGTGCTTTTGTACGGCTCCGTCTATTTTGCAACATTCCCCGAAAGCAAGGGCAGTACATGGCCCTTGGTATGTTGGGCCGCCACTATCATTGTAGCCGGAACATACATGGCACTGAGAAAGAAAGCCAACGGTGCAACGGCATAACACACACCGCGTCCTCACAGAGAAAATATCTCTACAGATGGAAATGTCAGTAGGTGCGGTATCCTACCGCACCTACTACACATCTATTTGACAACACCTGTCTCTATCTCATTCTCCAAATACGAGAACACATATACGGCCCCTTCATAATACAAGCCGCAGGCAGAATCACAAAGACGCCTAAAAGTCTCTGAAGAATACAACTCATCAAGGGCCTTCTTCATATCCCATCCATATTTTTGCATCAGCATTTCTACCAGTTCGGTTGATAGGCATTCTATCTGAAACTGTATATCCTCATTCATAATCAGACTTTTCTTAAAAAGACAATTGCTTTCTCCGTCCCAAAGAAATATTGGACAGATGGCTTGTGAAAGCGCAACTCTTCTATCATCCGCTCTATGCTGATGTAACCTTGCAGAAAGCGGCGCATTTGAAGCCCGACTGTATCATCAGCAATGGGCCCCACAACGACATCATACGGATGAACTGGTGTATCACCCAGATTCTTTCTGTTTTTCAAGATAAATTCCGCCCATTCTACAGAATATTCCGGGAATACCTTCACCGACAAAGGCGAACCTTCCGTCAAGAGAGCATCGTCAAACAGATAAGTATTGAGAATTGGTTCACCTTCCATCATACGCCGAAAGGTACGCACTGCCATCTCCATCGCCTGCGACTTGTCAGGATTCAAATAAAAGCCACGCCCAAAATCCTTGCCACGCTTTGAGCGCGACAAGTCTATTTCGTCTATAACGACATTGCTGCCATGATACAACTTTATCATGCCAACCGCCCTCCGTGCTTTTGACATAGCCGAGTAATGTCTTCCAAGGCATCCTCAATAGAGAGGGTATGCTCGGCGGCATAACAGTCTATCAAAAAATCTATGCCCTTGAACCGTCGTAAATAGGCATAAGCCTGTGCCATAGGGAGCTTAAAGCGATTGGCAAAAGCACCGACACAGCAATTAACATATTCTATAATATTATGCGTCACGTCCATTTCTTCATATTTTAAGGCGTGTTCTAAAACTACTTTCTGCGCATCGCCCCGACCACCTCGCCGATGTACTGCGAGTGCCAGTTGTCCTTGTCTTCGCCCTGGGTGTACATGCCTTGTGGCACGTCGTCGCGGAAGGTGTCACCGGAGAGGACGGCGGCACTCATCGTGCGGCACTCTATCACCTCCACGGCCTCGGTATAGTAGGGTGCGCCGTGCTCGGTATAGGCCACGTGCAGGCCGAGCGCCTGGGCCTTGTCGCCGTCGCGTCCGCTGTGGGTGCCCATATAGTCCACCACGCGGTTGTCGGCGAAGCGCATCACGGTGAAGTACTGTCCGCGCTCCATAAACCCGTGCGTATAGCGGCTCTTGCGCACATACACCGTCACGGCGGGCTTGCCCCAGATTGTGCCCAAAGCGCCCCATCCGATGGTCATGGCGTTGCACGAGGCACTGTCGCCGGCAGCGAGCAGCAGACCATGTCCGCGGAAATAGGAGAAGGGATTGTGCGAAAACTCTTCCGTCACGTCGAACGGTTCGAAGTTCCCCGACGCAGCCCCGGCCACAGAGTCTGCCGGTGCGGCGGTACCTCCTGCCACGGCCGCCTTCTCTACGACGGCCAGCCGGATGGCCAGCACGGCCACGGCCACGGCAAGGACAAGATTCAATACTACTGGTTTTTTCATTGCTGTATTTCTTTTTCTGTCATTTTTATAGGCATGTTCTAAATACGGTGAATGTCAATCCAACTTCATCAGCGCGCCCGTGGGACACACGAAGCGGCAGTAGGGACGCGGCACAAAGACCGAGATAACGAGCACGGCGACGGCAGCCACCAGCACGCCTACGGAGGCAGACCCTACGAGAAAGGCGGTGAAGAGCTCGTAGTCCATCCACGCCGACCAAATGCCCGTGAGCATGAGCGCCATGAGCACGCCCCACAGCACATTGCGCAGTGTGGTGAGCGCACGGACAAGCCGCTGCGGCATCACCGGCTTGCGGCGGCAGAGCCGGCCGGCCAGTTCCTGTGCCGACCCGAAGGGACATACATGGGCGCAATAATGGCCGCCGCGCCCGAAGAGCGGATAGACAAAGGCTGTGACGAGCATCACCGCCGGGGCGGCCATCGTGGCGACGGCAGGCAGGCTGATGCCGTTGGCAAAGACATTGAGCAGGAGCGAGTAGGAGACAAACGTGCCGGTCCACAGACCGAGCACTCCGACATTGAGCAGGAGCTGCACCGTGTGCCAGCGGCGGCTTCGGAAGAACAGGGGCACGACGGCACCCAAGAGCGCCACGAAAAGAGCGGCGACAGACGGCAGGGACACCTCAATGTCCGGTTCCCCGGCGGAAGTCTGCGCAGAGGCGTATGCCAGTCCGCGCTGCACGTTGGTGACAATGGCCCGCGAGGAGAAGGTCGCTCCCGACACGGCGTCCACATGGAGCGCCGCCGCATCGGCCACGGTCTTGCCCTCCCATTGCCGGAAGAGGGCGGAGGCACGCGAGAAGAAGTCGGGCGTCTCCGCGTTGGGCAGTGCCTCGATGCGTTCTATCTTGCCGTCCTTGCCGATATGTATGCGCAGGGGTACGGGACCGCCGAAGCCGTTGACGTCCTTGGCCAGCGGTGCGGTGCTGACCGTCACCGACCCGTCGGCAGCCACAGCGAGCGTGTCGTTGTGCTGCGGTGCGGCAACGGACCGGACCGGTGCAAGGTCGTGCCCCAGCAGTTTGCCGTCGCGCACGGCGGCGGCCGAGACCATCATCAGCAGAAAGACGGCGAATGCCGCCCATCGTGTCGTTCTTTTTCCCATATTCTTTTGTATGCTTGGATATTCCGGTGTGTACGATACGGGCCGCACGGGGTGTCGTCCCGGTGCGGCCCGTATGTAAACAACGCAGGCGGAAGGCCGCGTAGTATATCGGCGGCGCGATTTTTAATATATTTTGGCGTTGCCTACACGATGACCTTCGTCTTGTGGTAGTACTCGCGGAACTCGGTGGGCGAGCAGCCTTTCTTGCGCTTGAAGACACGGTTGAAGTTGCTCAGGTTGTTGTATCCGCAGAGGAAGGAGATGTCGCTCACGTTCTTGTTGGTGTCGACGAGCATCCGTGTGGCATAGCCCAGACGGATGTCGATGATGTAGTCGGAGACGGTGCGGCCGGTGTGCAGCTTGAAAAACCGGCTGAATGCGGCCTCGCTCATGCAGGCGATGTCGGCCAGGGTGCGCAGCTTGATCTCGTCCATGTAGTTGCACACGATGTACTCCTTCACCTTGAGTATGCGCTGCGAGTCTTCGCCGAGGCTCACCTTGGCATAGCTTGTCGTGGCGAGGGTGCGCTGGCCGTCGCAGCGGGAGAGCGTGTCGAGTATCTGCAGGAAACTCATGATGGCCCGGAAGCCGTCCTTGAGCGAGCTCAGCTCTGACAGCGGCTGGTAGACGCGCATGATGGCGTCCATGGGAAAGACGAGGCCCTTGCGCGCCAGGTTGAGCATGTCGTAGATGCGCGAGAAGGGATTGCTGGCGAAGAGGCTGTCGCGGCCGAGGTCGAAGGAGAACTGTACGGTGATCTCGTGTACGTCTTCGCTGGTGCAGGTGTTCTGCAGCCACCCGTGCTCCAGGTCGGTTCCGGTGATGATCACGAGGTCGTAGTCGCCGATGATCTCATTGCTGTCGCCCACGATACGGCGCACGCCGGGGGCATGCTCGATGAAGTTGAGCTCAAAGGCGTCGTGGTTGTGGATAGGATAAGTGAATTCCTTCTTGTGCCGGTCGGCGATGTAGAGCACGTCCTTGTCGGCCAAGGGAGTGATTTCGTGCAGTACGTGCTCTGCAGGAGGGGTTGTGGTTTTCATAAAAGCTCGATTATTAATGGTATGGCGTAATTTGTTCTGCGCAGTCTATGCGCTTTGTGTCTATTTTGCAAATTTACGAAAATTCCGCCAATGTGTATCTTTCTTGTGCAAAATGTGCGTTTGGGGAATAAAAAAAAGCGACAGCCTTCACAGGCGACCGCTTCAAATCTTCAATAGGTATTAGTCTCTTCTTTAAGGTAAAAAGATTGTTTTCAGGATAACTGATGCAAAGTTAAAGATTTTTTTAGGTTCGCCAAATTTTTTCCACACATATTTTCAGGCACTTCCGACTGTGTTCCCACACAATTTTATTTTTTTGAAATTTTCATACATTTCTCCCTCTTAGGCGGTGTAAAACGCCCGATTTCTTCAGCGAACATACCGGAAAAGTCTCGGCGGCAGGACACTGTCACTTGTTCAGGTTACGATTCGAAAGCGCCGTTTTCCCAAAAACAGCCCGCCTTCTTCTCTTGTCATGGTTTGCCGGACCTCCGGACAGGGGAAAAAGACGGAAATAGTACAAAGGCCTTGTACGGATGCTACAAAGGCCTTGTACTGTCGCTACAAAGGCCTTGTAGTGACGCTACAAGGCCCTTGTACGAACCGTACAAGGGTCTTGTAATATTCAGCTCAAATATCCGGCGTATAGGTCAGATTTCCAAATCCGAGACATGGATTAATAACCGTAGAGCTGCATAAAAGGTGCAGTTCGCCAAGGAATGATACCCTCTTCAAGTTTCGGATTTAGAAATTATGCTTAAAGAAACGCCCCCTTCGGGGACATGCTACGAGCGTAAATCCGAAACTTGAGTAACCTCTATATTGTTAAATCGACTTTACAGAAATACAGCTATTTTGTTAAATCGATTTTACAGAAGTACAGCTATTTTGTTAAATCGACAAAACAATATACTACTTTTTGATTCAAGCGGCAGGCGGAAAGGAATAACAGGATGCAAAAAGCACCATTGTCGGACGGCGGGGCCAGGACAATGGTGCTTCCTGATACATAATAAAAAAACTTTCTGTTGCCAAGGTACCTGTCACTACAGGACCTGGTGTCGGGCGGATCTACAAATTACCGCCGTAAATCGTATTGCCGCCGTAGATTGTTGTACGCCGGGCGGTCTCAGCAGCGGCCGTGCCCTACTCCGCCATGCGCTCGATGATCTCAAGGCACATGCGGGTGTTGTGGTAGGGACACTTCCAGAAGCCGGCCTTGTCGTCGGTGCGGTTGACCGTGCCGTCGGCGTTGATGCTCCAGTACCACTCGCCGCCCTCGCTGTCGACGAGGTGTGTCACGACATACTGCCAGCAGCGGCGGGCGATGTCGAGGGCCTCGGTGTCGCCGAAGTACTGCCAGAGGTTGACGTGGCCGATGATGTTCTCGCACTGCACCCACCACTGCAGCGAGCGGTCGGTGCGGTCGCCCTCGTCCCAATGTTCGTAGATCATCGAACCGTCGGGCAGCAGGCCCTCGTCGGCGGCGACGGCGATCTGCTTGACGTAGGGTTCCATCCAGGCGAGCACGTCCTTGTCGCCCAGCACAAGAGCGGTCTCGTGCAGAAGCCACGAGGCTTCGATGTCGTGTCCGTAGCTCTGTATGTCGCGGCGGCCCTGCCAGGTGTCTCCGAAGAAGAGGTCGAGATGCCCGGTGCCGGTGTTGAGCAGGCGGTCGGTGAAGATGTGGAGCAGATTGACCAGCCGCTCCTTGAGCTCTTCCGACGGAGCCACACGGTAGAGATTGGTGTAAGGCTCGATGACGTGCAGGTGGGTGTTCATCGTGCGCGACCCGTTCTCGTCCTTGTCGGAGAGACGCATGTCGGCGATGGGCTGCCAATCACGGGTGAGGGCCTCGATATAGCCGTCGTTCACGGCATCGAAGGCATGCTCCTCTATGCTGCGGTAGAGCGAGAGGGCACAGTCGAGCGCCTCGCGGTCGCCGGTGGCGCGGGCCAGCTCTGACATGCCGTAGATGGTGAAGCCGATGGCGTAGGTCTGCTTCTTGGTGTCGCGCGGCGTGCCGTCGGCATTGAGGCTCCAGTAGACGCCGCCGTACTCCTTGTCGACGAAGTGGTCGAGGATGTAGGCCTTGGCGCGCAGGGCGGCCTCAAGATAGGTTTTGTCGCCCAGCACACGGTAGGCGGCGGCGAAGGCCCAGAGTATGCGGGCATTGAGTATGGCCCCCTTCTCGGCATCGGCGTCCACATGGCCGTGGCCGTCTATGCGCCCATAGAAGCCGCCGCGCTCGCGGTCGGCCATACGGGTGAGCCAGAAGTGGAGGATATTGTCGGTGAGACACTTGCGCATCTCCTGTTTCATTGTAGACATGGCGATATTTCGGTATTATTTCTTTATCGGGAACTTGTACGAAAGTACCATCAGCAGCAGGGCGATGGCGGCGGGGAAGAGCGAGAAGAGCGACCACACCATCGTCAGCACGGAGTCGGTGACGGAAGCCGGGTCGATGGTGGTGTTGCCCATGGCATCGGTGATCATGTTGGCACCCGACCAGCCGAGCAGCAGGGCGATGAGCGAACCGGAGATGGCCGTACCGAACTTCTGCGACATGGTACCCGAGGAGAAGATGAGACCTGTGGCCGAGGTGCCGAAATGCTCGGTGTGGTAGTCGGCCACGTCGGCGTACATCGACCACAGCAGCGGCGAGTAGATGCCGATGCCCATGGAGGTGAGCACCACAAGGACGATCATCACCCAGATGCTCGAGGCGTTCATCGGCACAAAGAAGAAGGCCACGGAGGTGACCATGCAGAATACTGCCGACCAGAAGAAGGCCATGCGCTTGGAACCGACCAGGCGGGCGAAGGGAGGTGCAAAGCCGCCGAAGACCATACAGGTGACCTCGCCGAAGGCCATGAAAACGGTGAAGTTGATGATGAGGTGGTCGATGGTGACACTGCCGTTGAGACAGTAGTCGAACATGTATCCGGCCACGGCATAGCGGAATCCGTTGAAGAAATTGGTACAGACGGCCATCGCCGTCATGTAGAGCCACGCCTTGTTGTGCACAAGGTCGACAAACTGGTGGAAGGAGAACTTCTCGGCGCGCACGGGCTTCAGACGCTCCTTGGTGAGCAGGCCGCAGGCCAGGGTCATGACGGCGGCCACGGCACCGAGCACGGCACCGATGACGGCGTACTGGTGGACGTCGCTGCCGCCGACCCACTTCTGCAGGTAGGGGAAGGTGAGCAGGGTGACAAATCCCATGGCGTAGGCACCGACCATGCGGAAGGCGGAGAACTGGTTTTTCTCGTTGTCGTCGGCCGTCATCACGCCGAGCAGCGATCCGTAGGGCACGTTGACCATCGTGTAGATGGCCATCATGAGCAGATAGAGGGCGTAGGCGTAGACGCGCTTGCCCACCGGACCGAAGTCGGGTGTGTAGAGCAGCAGGGCAAACACGAGTCCGAAGGGTATGGCCCCGAAGATGAGCCACGGCCGGTAGGTGCCCCAGCGCGACTGTGTGCGGTCGGCCAGCGTACCCATGAGCGGGTCGGTGACCACGTCGAACATACGGGCCACGAGCATGAGCACGGCCGCATCGGCGAAGGTCAGTCCGAAGACGTTGGTGAAGAAGATGGGGAAGGCGATGGACATCACTTTCCACACGATACCGCCGGCAGCGGCATCGCCCATCGCATAGGCTATTTTTTCTGTTATACTTGCCATTCAGGTTAGCGTATTTGAGATGTGTACAGGAGATAATGCTTGGGGAGGGGGAAATCCCCGGCGACGGAGGAGGCGCGCCGGCAGGCACGCTTCCTCTGCCCCCGGGGAGCGGAGGGCGTCGTTATTTGCCCAGCGTGCGGCGGTTTTTCTCGACGAGCCGCTTGATGGTCTCTACGCTGGCAGTCGTGGTAAATCCGTCCTCGGGCGTGTTCATGCAGTAGTCTACCAGTTTGTCGACGGTAGACACGGCCACATGCATGCGGGTGTCGCAGGAGGCGTAGTAGATGAGCACGCGGCCGTCCTCGTCGGCGATCCAGCCGTTGGTGAAGGCCACGTTCATCACGTCGCCGACATACTCCTCGCCCTCAGGCACGAGGAAGTAGCCGCCGGGCTGGGCGATGACGCGCGTCGGGTCGTCGAGGGCGGTCATGTACATGTAGAGCACATAGCGCAGACCGGAAGCGCAGCCGCGCACACCGTGGGCCAGGTGCAGCCATCCCTTGGGGGTCTTGATGGGGTGAGGGCCTTCGCCGTTCTTCACCTCCATAATGGTGTGGTAGTGGCGGGCGTTGATGATCTTCTCTTCCTTCACCTCGGCGTGGGTCATGTCGTCGACGAGCGCCCAGCCGATGCCGCCGCCGGAGCCGGCGTCGATAAATCCGTCCTGCGGACGGGTGTAGAGGGCGTACTTGCCGTCTACAAACTCGGGATGGAGCACCACGTTGCGCTGCTGGCTGCGGGTCTTGAGGTCGGGCAGACGCTCCCAGGTCTTGAGGTCGTGCGTGCGGGCGATGGCGGCAGTGGCGGTGGCAGCGGAGAGGTCGCCGGGCTGGGCGTCGTCATGGCGCTCGGCACAGAAGATGCCGTAGATCCATCCGTCCTCATGCTGGGTGAGGCGCATGTCGTAGATGTTGGTGGCGGGCACCACGTCGTCGGGCATGGTGACGGGCTCGTCCCAGAAGCGGAAGTTGTCGATGCCGTTGGGGCTTTCGGCTACGGCGAAGAAGCTCTTGCGGTCGGCACCCTCAACACGCACGACGAGGAGATACTTGCCGTCGAGCTTGATGGCGCCGGAGTTCATGCAGGCGTTCATCATGATGCGCTGCATGAAGTGGGGATTGGAGGCCTCGTCGAAGTCGTAGCGCCACTCGAGCGGTGTGTGCTCGGCGGTGATGACGGGATACTCATACTTGGTGTATATTCCGTTGCCCCAGGCTTTCGGGGTATTCTTCCGGGTGAGGAGTGCTTCGTGATGGGCGCGTACTTGCGCCACTTTCTTTTCAAATTCGGTCATTACTGTATTAAATTTGTGTGTTTGGTTTTCTTCTTTCGTTTGCTATAGATACATGGCGTGTCCTGAAAATTCCACGCTTGAATAGATTCTACCTTGACAGGTATGCGCTTTGTGTCTTCTTGATTTTGTCCGGCAGACATCTGCCGGCACCTCACGTCTCTACTTCTTCACCTTGGCGATGTCGCGGACGAAGAGGGTGGCAGGGTCGGCATAGAAGCGCTTGAAGTCCTGCTCGGACACCTTGCCGGGCGCGGCGATGTAGTTCTCCGTAGGGTTGTCCCAGGCGTTGCGCCACAGGAGCACGTAGCATATGGGGTACTCCTTGAGCACGGGGAGGAGCGTCTGGGTGAACCATGTGGAGTCGGGCACGTCGTTGTATCCCGTCTCGGTGAGGGCGATGAGCTTGCGGTGGCTCTCGCCGACGGCCTTGACCACGTCGAGCTCGCTGCGCAGCCAGCCCTGGTAGCGGGCGTTGTCGGGTTCGCGCTGGTAGATGTCGATGCCGAGCAGGTCGACGACGTCGTCACCGGGATAGTATTTCTCGTAGTGGGCCACGGTCTCGGTCTCGTCGGCAAGGTTGGGCGAGTAGCCCCACACGAGGTTGGTGCATCCCTTGCGGCGCATGAAGTCGTGGGTATAGCGGTAGAGCTGCTTGTACTGTGCAGCGGTGCAGCGTCCTTCGCCCCACCAGAACCATCCGCCGCTCATCTCGTGCCAGGGGCGGAAGATGACGGGCACCTTCTTGCCGTCGGCGGTCTTGAGCGAATTGAGGAATCGGGCCACGAGTCCGAGCCAGGTGTCAAACTTGGCGTGCAGTTCGCCGCCGGGGAGAATCTTCGTGACGGCATCGCCCTCGAAGTCCCACGCGCTCTTACCGGTAGCGGGATTGTCGGGATGCCAGCTGAGGGTGACGATGCCGCCGCGCTGGTGCTGGGCGACAATCTCCTTGCGCATACGGTCGAAGGGTACGCCGTCGAGGTTTTTGTCGTGGCCGAGCTCGAGGTGTCCGAGATCGAAGCCCATCACGGCGGGATAGTCGCCGCAGACCTCCTTGACGTCGGAGCGTCCCTCGTCCCATTTCCAGGAGCAGCCGTAGACAGGGTCGTCCTGATGGCCCACCATCACGCCCTGCTTCTGTATGGCGGAGAGGCGGTTGATGAGCGATATTGCCGGTTGGCGCGACGCGGCCATGACCGTTGTCGCCACGGCGAGCGATGCGAGTGTTGCCATAATCGTTTTCATAGGCTATATAAAAAGACGTGTTCTACTGATTGTACTTTCTCAGCGTGCTGCGCACGAGCTGTCCCCAGGGTTTGAGCTGGCGCTCGGTCCACTTGCCTTCGGGATCGGCCGAGGGGAGGATCATGGAGCAGGTCTCGTTTTTGTCGGAGACCGACCAGTTGACCCAGCTGACCTTCTTGGCTTCGAGCAGGTCGATCCAGCGCTGGTACTCATCGGGAGCAAGCGGTCCGTCGCCCGAGGCTTCCATGCCCGCACACTCAGAGACGAACACGGGCAGTCCGCCGTCGACGGCAGCCGCCAGACGCTCGCGCAGATACTCCTTGTGGGTGGCGGCGTAGAAGTGCAGGGTGTACATCACGTTGCTCACGCCCGTGAGGGGGCTCTTGGCAGGCAGGTCGATGTCCTGGTCCCAGTGGGGGCAGCCCATGAGGATGATGTTGTCGGAGTCGTACTTGCGTATCTCGGCAATGACTTCGGTGGCGTAAGCCTTGAGGTCGTCCCAGGAGTCCTCTATCGGTTCGTTGTAGAGTTCGTAGATGACGTTGGGATACTTGCCGTACTTGCGGGCCATCTGTCCGAAGAATGCCTTGGCCTCGGCGGTATGCAGGACATGGGAGTGCCAGTCGATGATGACGTAGATGTCATTGCGTATGGCGGCATCGACCACGGTGGAGATGCAGCGGAGGGCGTGCTCGGGATTTTCGAGATAGTTGTCTTCTATCTGCAGGCCCATGGCGGCGCGGACGATATTGGCGTGCCAGTCGTCGGCGAGCCACTTCACGGTCTTCTTGGTATAATAGCGCGGCCAGAGGTTGTGCCAGCCGAAACTCACGCCGCGCAGCACGACGGGATGGCCGTCTTTGTCGCAGAGTTGCGAACCTACCACCTGCAGCTGGCCCCACTCTTTCACAGGACGGGCGGCAAAGGCGGCGGCAAAGACGAGAAGGAGGACAGCGGTTGTCAACAGTTTCTTCATAGTCGGTATATGTTTTTTCGTTGAAGGCGTGTTCTAAAAATTCCACGCATTATTAAATTCTATTTTGACGGGTATGCT
>CAVHOL010000018.1:0-43318 GCA_963637655.1 bacterium
GAGGTGTAAGTGAAATCCTAACCATCTTCAATGAAGAGTTTGGTGTTGTCGATGGTGTCTCTCATACATCTGTTTCGGACTGGGTAAAAACGACAGGTCTTGCCCTTTACAAGGAGGCTTGTGATGGTATTCGCACGGCAAAGATGAAGTACGCTCTTGTTATAGATGAGAGCATCACAATCGGCAGCCAAAAATTGTTATTAGTCCTCGCCATACCATCCGAGCACAAACGCCACGCCTTGACGCACAAGGATGTGAAGGTGGTAGGGATGTTCGTCTCCAAAAGTTGGAAATCCGAAGATGTGTCAAAGAAGCTTCAAGCCGTCATGGATACCATAACCTACGGTCCTGAGTACGTGCTTAGTGATAATGGGCACAATCTCGTGAAGGCGACAGCGGAACTAAATCTTCCACACCATAAAGATATAGGGCATACCTTTGGTATAATACTCAAAGACGCTTATGGCGAAGATTCTGAGTTTAAGGAGCTTACGACAGAAATGGGAAAGGCTAGACTGCGCTTCCATCTGACCAGCAAGGCATATCTTCTTCCGCCAAACCAACGTTCAATTGCACGCTTTATGAACTGCTTTGACTGGGTGGAATGGGGCAACCGTATGATAGAAAACTTTTCTAAACTTACCGAAGAACAACAGTTGGCGTTTACCTTTATCCCAAAACACAGGGAACTCTTGGAAGAGTTGTCTTGCGTAATGGAGTGCTACAAGCATGTCATGGAAAAGGTCAAGAATGATGGACTTTCCAGAAAACTGTACAAGGAGTTACGTTTGTATTTGGCTAAGATGTTAGCGAGTCAAAAATCTAATAGAGTGAGGAAGATTATACTGAGAGTGTGGACTTATCTCGAAGAAGAGGTTGAGAAACTGCGCCCAGATGAACGGGCACATAACTTGTCGTCAGACATTATAGAGTCAACTTTTGGCGTCTTCAAGGAAAGGAAATCTCCAAACAAACTCTATGGTGTCACTTCGTTTGTTCTTTTTATCCCGGCACATGCTGGAGTGACTGCTATGAGTATAGCTGAACCGATAGATTTTAAACGCGTCTTTTCTGAATACCATCTCAAAGATACTGCCGATTGGAAAAAGGAGAATCTGCTTACCAATTGGGTGGTAGAGAGAACTAAGACTCTGCAAAAAGTAGGCTGAAAAATACGAAGCTAAACTTTACACCCTATATGGCAACATGTTTGTGCCCTATACTGGCAAGCCTCCGAAACAAGCCAACTTGCTTACTACAAACTCCGCAAATAGGCTCCGCTTTTGGCAAGCAGTCAGCTTATTTCAGATGTTGGTATGTGTAAGACCGATACGACTCATACCAAAAGAGGGTATGTCCGCTAAGACACACCCTCTATTTGTATAGTGGATTATTGTTTTACTTAACCTTGTCTACAATAGCCTTGAATGCTTCAGGATTATTGACTGCAAGGTCCGCAAGGACCTTACGGTTGATTTCGATGCCTGCCTTGTGGAGTGCACCCATCAATGTAGAGTAGCTCATGTTCTCAAGACGAGCAGCAGCATTGATACGCTGAATCCACAATGAACGGAAATTGCGTTTTTTGTTACGACGATCGCGATATGCGTATGTGAGACCTTTCTCCCATGTATTCTTGGCTACAGTCCAGACATTCTTTCTTGCACCATAGTAACCCTTGGTAAGTTTCAGAATACGCGTTCTCTTGGCTTTGGAAGCGACGTGATTGACTGATCTTGGCATAGTTTCTTTTTCCTTTTGATTGTTTGACTAATAAAATTAACGGAGACAGAGCAAATCGCGTACCTGCTTCAGGTTGCTTGAGTCAACGATAGTCTGGTGAACCAGATTTCTCTTCTGCTTCTTGGTTTTCTTAGTCAGGATGTGACTGTGGTAAGCATGATGTCTTTTGATCTTACCAGTACCGGTGAAACGGAATCTCTTCTTTGCACCGGAGTTTGTCTTCATTTTTGGCATTTTTTTTATTTTTAGTTTGTTGTTATTTTGAGTGGCAACGCATATACCAGGCGTTACGCACTAAGTTCTCTTGAATGCTTAAGAGTTTTCACCCTTCAATTTTTCCAAAGCTTCCTTGCTGATTTTAGCATTGGCAAGCAATCCTCCGTTTGCAGGTACCTCAGCATCAACGTTAGTTGTTGGAGTCTCTGCAATCTTTTTCGTATTGACGGCCTCTGCTTCTCTTTTTTCACGATCAATTTTCTGCTGGCTTTTCTTTACGACACCTGCTTTTTTAGGACTGAGATAGAGAAACATTTTCTTTCCGTCAAGTTTCGGAAGTTGTTCAACCTTTGCATATTCCTCCAAATCATTGGCAAAGCGCAGAAGCAAGACTTCACCTTGCTCTTTGAAAAGAATTGAACGACCACGGAAGAATACGTAAGCCCGGACTTTATTACCCTCGTTGAGGAACTCCATAGCATGTTTCAATTTAAAATTATAGTCATGCTCATCAGTTTGCGGTCCGAACCTAATTTCCTTGACTTCCACCTTGGCTTGTTTCGCCTTCATTTCCTTTGCGTGCTTCTTCTGCTGATAAAGGAATTTGCTATAGTCGATAAGACGACAAACTGGAGGTTGCGCATTGGGAGAAATCTCAACGAGATCCACTCCTTTTGTGCGGGCCAAATCCAAGGCTTGTCTTGTTGGCATTATGGACGACCCGTCCTCGCTGGCAATACGTACTTCCCGAACGCGAATTTGCTCATTCACGCGGTACTGGTTCTTCATTTTGTCGTTCTTCATTCAACTTTTATGATAAGCGGGTGCAAAGTTACTCTTTTTTAGATAATTGGCAAAATGTTTTTTATACATTTTCTTATCTTCTTCTCGTTTTTACGCATTATATAGAACTAAAAAGCCAACCAGCCCCCATTGTCCCATATTGAATTTTCTTTCGAGGCTGCGCCATTCCATGGATCTACGGGTTCCTTACTGATATTGTCCGTCTCAATCTCCGTCACACCACCGTCACCCGAGCCCGCCAATAAGAATTCATTGCGCAGCTCTATCACTTGAATCTGCGGACATGTATACTTTTTCATTTGCTAAATTATTTGATTAAGATTTTTTTATTTCCTTTGATATAAACACCCTTTGGAAGACCCTGAGCGTCGCAGACACTCAAGCGTTCTCCTTTAAGATTGTAAATATATTCATTTGCTATAGACGTATCCCCCAAAAGTTCCGGGGTGTTTATCGCTGTTGCCTGTCCGTCTATCAGAAGATTGACAGAATTGGGTGTCACTTCATCAGATTGATCGACACCGAAATAAGCCCTCATACCTTTCATCTTTCCGTTTGCTGTTGGAATCTTCAGCTGGCCATCAGTGGCCAAGAACATTAGAGAACCATCATCTACTGCAAATGTGTAAGGGTCAAATGCCCCACAGAACGAGTAGCTTTTGTCACCCTTGGTCTTCTTGACTTCTACAGGAGTATCAGTTTCGATAAGTACATTCTTTATCGTTATCTCACTCTTTGTTTCCGTCGCTTTCACAATATAGGGAACACCAGCTTCCATCACTGAGACGCTATAGAAAATAAGCTTTCCGTCACTCATTCCTTCATAACAAGAAACAGTACTTCCCTCACCAAAGGCCTCTGCAATAGTTTCTTCATCCATACCAAACGGCAAGCATATAGTGTTGAGATAGTCCTTTGATATGCTCCGCTTCAAGACAATGTCAACCACACTACCATTGTGTTGTGTTATTTGATCAGAAATATCGCTAACTTCATCAAACGTGATAGAAATATTCTCATCGGACACGACCGTTAGGGTATATGAGGCTGAACTTGCCTCGTAAGTATCGTCACCTACGTAATTTGCAGAAACAGTCACCGCATCACCTTCTTTCAAACCGTCACTAAACGTCAGTTTCCCTGTGCTAGAATCAATCGAAACGAAGTCATTGACAGAAATAGAATATTCGACATCACCCTCTGTATCAACGCTTTCTCCATCCTTAGTGGTGAGTTTTGCCTGAGGAGCATCAAAAACATTGACATTGGAAAGCGTTACATTGTATTCTGTATTGGGGAATGTCAGCATCGTTTCCACCTTGCCCATAGCGTGCGGGGTAATGGCTATTTTGCTGATAATGGCCGCATTTCCAGGTAAAATCTTAAAAGATTCATCTACCGGAACGCTTAGCGTTGCAGATGCCCCTGTACCATTGTCCTTATCAGCTGTTCCTGACGCTTCGCCATTAGCTGTACCTCCATTTTCGGAAACGAGGTTCAATATTTTATTAGATTCCGTTGCATCTGGACTACTCTGCCAATAAGTGACCGTAACATCATAGCCATTAGAAAAACCGAACAAGGGA
This sequence comes from bacterium, assembly GCA_963637655.1. Classification (GTDB taxonomy): domain Bacteria; phylum Bacteroidota; class Bacteroidia; order Bacteroidales; family Bacteroidaceae; genus Prevotella. The sequence continues at coordinate 4,350 of CAVHOL010000018.1, forward strand.
GAAACGACCTGACCACCAACGCCATTATTTCTCGTGGCACAATCAAGACATCCTTTCTGGTTCTTCGTTGTTTGTTTCACCTTAAAAACGTATGATTTTCCGTCCGTACTGGTAAATTGGACATCAGATATAGTCGATAACTTTTTACTGGGTGCATTCTTAAACGAATTCGCCGAAGACGAAAACACGATGGGGGTAAGCGTTGCCGGTTCCACATATTTTATAGTATATGAAGCGCGTGAAGCAGTAACCTCTTCCGTACCCGGATATGAAGCCATAACTACGGCCTCGCCCAGCCCGACAAAAGAAACTTCACCCTGCGAATTTACGGCCACAACATTGTTATTACTTGAAAGATAGCTGACATCTCCTCCAGCATCAGAAGCAGTCAGAGTCGCCTTGAGAGATGAAAATTCGTCCTCTTTGCCTTTGTAAACAACAAATGTATGATTGTCAGCCTTTGCCCCGAAAGACAAAGTTGAAACTTGTTTGGATATTCCATTGTAAGCAAGCGACAGATTGTCAACTCTCGCACTACCACCGTAGGCAGCGAAGACGAGCACAAGTTTCTCCGTCCCCTCATCAACGTGTACAATACCCTTCCGGATTTTGCCGTCAGAAACGATATCCACAGTATTACCGTTGGCCGTGACTTCCATTCTTGGAGAATCCTCTGTGCCCCTGTTCGACTTGTATGTCAATTCCAGATCACCATAACATCCTTTCAAATCAGTCAATGTCACGGTAAACTTATCCCCTTGCACAAGCATAAGTTCCGGGAGTTTCGAACCTGCATATGTAGCGCCGTTAGCTTTTACACAAGATGTATACTTGCCGGCATAATACATTTTGCTGACCGTTTCAGGGTAAGCCCCATTTTTAGCAGAGCTCCAGTCTTCTGACCATATAATGGTTTGAGCCGCAGCAAAACCTGACAACATAGCCATAAAGGAAAGTATTATGGTACGACAGATGAAATGATTGTTCATTGGTTTAGATATTTTCAGAAAGGTATTAGCGCCCACACGAATGGGGACAACAACGTTGTCGTATGCAAAGTTATAAAATTATAACAACAATGCAACAAAAGTCGAAAAAACATCCTTCTGATTTTCAAAAAATACAGAATATTTCCTGCTCAAACAAACATTCTACTACTTTTCACATAATTACATTCGCAAAATTGTCCATGTCTACCATCTCTTTTGAAAGAAATGTGTAACTTTGCATATATATGTGTACATAGCACCAGGATCGTAAGACCCTTTTAGTTTTCGTCCCGATAAAATTCCCGGAGACACTACATTCGTAAAGCGGATAAACACTCTTGAAAACATGATTATAGATTACCAAAAGACGAATATATACCAAGGCAACGACATTGTACTGAACAATGTTGACCTACAGGTCAGCGAGTCCCAATTTATATATATTGTTGGAAAAGTAGGGTCAGGCAAAAGTTCCTTGCTAAAAACCCTATATTGCGAACTTGACATACAAAAGGAGGATGCCGAGAAAGCGGAAGTATTAGGCCGTAACCTACAAACCATCAAACGGCGCGAAATTCCAGCCTTACGCCGTGAAATGGGAATCATTTTTCAGGATTTCCAACTTCTACACGACCGTACCGTCCGAAAAAATCTCGAATTTGTTTTACGCTCCACCGGTTGGAAATCTGCCAAAGACATCACGGAACGCATCACACAAGTTCTCGTAGAGGTCGGAATGACAGACAAGGTGGACAAGCTGCCTCATGAGTTATCTGGAGGAGAGCAGCAGCGTGTAGCCATTGCAAGAGCATTGCTCAACAATCCGAAAATAATTATCGCCGACGAGCCGACCGGTAACCTTGACCCTGATACAGCAGACAAAATAGTAGGCCTGCTGCATGATGTCGCTGCCACAGGCGAAACTACAGTCATTATGTCCACACACAACATTCCATTGATAGACAAATACCATGGAATAGTATACAAGTGTGAAAATGGTAATTTCACAAACGCCACAGACGAATATAGCAAATAAAAGAAGTCGGAAATGTTTTAATTCTCCGCACTTTACTACCATACAAATACGATTCAGAGAAAGATAGCATCATGAAAGTAATGAAATTCGGAGGGACGTCCGTTGGAACTCCCGCACGTATGAAGTCCGTTGCATCAATGGCCACCAACATGGAAGGACAAGTATTTGTCGTATTGTCCGCAATGTCTGGAACCACAAATTCACTCATAGAAATCTCAAATTATCTATACAAGAAAAATCCGGACGGCGCCAATGAGGTAATCAATTCCCTCGAAAGCAAGTACATGAATCATGTAGCAGATCTCTACGAAACAGAAGAATTTCGTAAAAAGACAAGAGAATTTCTGCATGGCGTGTTTGACTACCTTCGCAGTTTCACAAAAGACCTGTTCACAAGTTTTGAGGAGAAAAACATCGTAGCGCAAGGTGAGATCATGAGTACCAACATGGTCACGAACTATCTGCTCGAAAAAGGAGTGGATGTCGTTCTTCTGTCGGCTTTTGATTTCATGCGTACCGACAAAAACGGTGAACCCGACTCCCTTCACATCAAGAACAAGCTCAACGCCATCATGCAAGAGAACGAGGGGCATAAAGTATACATCACCCAAGGATTCATCTGCCGCAATGCATACGGAGAAGTAGACAACCTCAAGCGTGGCGGAAGTGACTTCACGGCATCACTGATCGGAGCAGCCCTGCAAGTAGACGAAATACAGATTTGGACGGACATTGACGGCATGCACAATAATGACCCGCGCATTGTGGACAAAACCGATGCCATTCACCAGCTCAATTTTGAAGAAGCAGCTGAGTTGGCATACTTTGGGGCAAAAATTCTCCACCCTACCTGCGTACAACCCGCCAAATATGCAGGCATACCCGTCCGTCTGAAAAACACGCTTGACCCTGAAGCAGAAGGGACCATCATCGACAACGTGCTCATTCGCGGTAAGATCAAAGCTGTAGCTGCCAAAGACAATATCACTGCCATCAAGATCAAGTCAAGCAGAATGCTTTTTGCCACAGGCTTCCTTCGCAAGATATTTGAGATATTCGAAAGTTACCAGACGCCGATCGACATGATTACGACAAGTGAAGTAGGCGTATCGATGAGCATCGACAACTGTACCCACTTGAACGACATCGTTGACGAGCTGAAAAAATACGGTACAGTCACCGTTGATTCTGACATGTGCATCGTTTGTGTTGTCGGAGATTTGGACTGGAGCAATTTAGGATTTGAGACCATTGTCCTTGACGCGATGAAGAACATTCCCGTACGCATGATATCCTATGGAGGTTCCAACTACAACATCTCTTTCCTTATCAAGGAATCGGACAAAAAACAAGCATTGCAGAACCTGAGTCATACATTATTCAATAAGAGCAACTAATCCGAACACATTTTGCCCTGTCCTCCCCAGTATCATACCGATGGGGCAGGGCTGAAGCATCACCCGAATTCACTTCATTATGTTCCCAATAAAAAAGTTTGAAGAAACAAATACCCCTTTCTACTATTACGATACACAATTGTTGCGAGATACTATTACGGCACTCAAGACTGCCATCGGAGCGAAAGACAACTATTGTGTACACTACGCCATCAAAGCCAATGCCAACCCGAAAATTCTCAATATCATCAGCCAGGCCGGATTGGGAGCCGACTGTGTAAGCGGCGGTGAAATTGAAGCAGCCATCAAGGCAGGATTTCCTCCGTCAAAAATTGTGTATGCAGGAGTTGGCAAGAGCGACTGGGAAATTTGTCTGGGACTTGACAAAAACATTTTCTGCTTCAATGTAGAAAGTGAAGCGGAATTGGAAATCATCAACGAATGGGCCGAGAAGAAAAATAAAAGAGCCCGAGTGGCATTCCGTATCAATCCGAATGTCGGTGCACACACACACGCCAACATCACAACCGGACTGGCTGAGAATAAATTCGGTATTGCCATGGAAGAAATGGAAAGCATCTTCGAGAAGGCCGAAAAGATGAGCAATGTGCAGGTTATCGGACTTCACTTCCATATTGGATCCCAGATACTTGACATGGGTGACTTTGAGGCACTATGCAACCGCATCAACGACATACAAGCACGATTGGATGTACACAACATACGAGTAGAGAACATAAATGTCGGAGGAGGACTGGGCATCAGTTATGATCACCCAAATCGGGAACCTATTCCTAATTTTGAAGAATACTTCCGTACATACTCTAAACATCTCAAGTTGCGCGAAGGTCAAACACTGCATTTTGAACTTGGGCGCGCCATTGTAGGTCAGTGCGGAAATCTTATCACAAAGGTACTTTATGTAAAGCAGGGTGTGCACAAGCAGTTTGCTATAGTCGATGCCGGAATGACAGACCTCATACGTCCCGCATTATACCAAGCAACACACAAGATAGAAAACCTTACAAGTAGTGCACAGGAGGAGACCTATGATGTTGTTGGGCCTATATGCGAATCAAGTGATGTTTTTGCAAAAGCCATCGACTTGAACAAATGCCACCGCGGTGATCTGCTTGCAATACGCTCAGCAGGTGCATACGGAGAAATAATGGCAAGCCAGTACAACTGTAGAACACTTCCGAAAGGACTTATTGCAGAAGAACTATGACTGTTGACACCGTCACGTTAATTTGTGGAATTTCCATCATCGTCTTTGCGATCCTTACGTCTTTGTGCAATCCCTTTTTCTGGTACCCCAAAGAAAAAGAAGAAGAGCATGAAGACGGTAATCGGGGAGAAAGCGTACATCCCGATATTTCAGTCGTTGTAATAGCACACGACGGAGCTGAAAACTTGGAACAAAACATTTCTCTTCTGTTGTCACAACAATACGAGGGAAAATACGAAATTGTTGTCGTTGCCGAACAAGGGGATTTGCAAACGGAGAATATACTGAAGAAATTCATTTCAAACAATATTTTCCATTTTACATTCACACCTTCGCATCCTTTGTTCATGAGCCGCCAGAAACTGGCTGTAACGCTTGGAGTAAAAGCGGCCCAATACGACTGGATACTTCTCATAGATGCAGATTCAGCACCCGCATCCGAAACATGGATAGACATGATGGCCCGGTATTTCAAGGAAGGGACAGACTTGGTCATCGGATACAACAACTACAATCAGGACACAAAAGGATATTATCGTTTCCTTCGGCTTCGCGACGCTGGGTACTTTCTTCGCCAAGCCCAGCGGCACACAGCTTTTGCCGCTGCAGGCAAAAACATTGCTTTCCGAAAAAGTATGTTTATCGAAAATGACGGATATCGCGGCAATCTACAATACGTAAACGGTGAATATGACTTCATAATCAACAAGTATGCGCAAAAGGGGAATACAGACATTGTCCTATCGCCCGAAGCTGCCATACGTCAGGATACTCCTACACGAAAGTCATGGATTGACACCAACCTTTGCCGAATCAACATCCAAAGAGCACTGAAGCGCAGTGTGCCTTATAAAATTTGGTACAACATTGACCTTTGGGCCATATATGCCAACTATATTGCCATCATTGCGCTTGGTATATTCTCAGGATTTCTACACAACTGGATTCTATTGGGAGCAACAATATCCGCCCTTCTGATAACCATCTGTCTGCGGATGCTGTTTGCCCAAAAAGTGATACGCCAGCAACAGGAAAGAATCCCTTTATGGAAGACGTTCTTTTATGAGTTAGCGCTCATATTCCACGTTTGCTCCTGCAAATGGAGATACGTCTCTGCTGACAAAAGCGGGTTCACAAGCCATAAACTATGAGGGTAAAGCTCATTGCCATAAATGCCCACCACTCCAATTGCTACAACATTGCAATGATGAAGCAAATAGAGGATGATGTCTGCAAAAACACAGAAATGGAGATTGCAGACAATGCACCCGATATTGTACATATATTCGGACCGTGGTGTTCGAAAAGTGAGCATGCAATAAGAGAATGGTACAAACTGAAAGTGCCCGTCATATTCACCTCAACAGATGGCTTGCTGTCCCTACTCCATTCACAGACAATTCGTTTCAGTCCGGTTAGGAAAATTGTGGTCATGTCTGCAGGTATCTGCGTGTCCGGCCCCAAAGAAATACAAATATTGCAGTCACAATATGGGGCTACCCGCATACAAACCATAGCAAATCCGCAAGTGACGTCGACTATAGCAGAAAAGCAGTTTGCAAACAAAATAAACGAAACCTACCAAAGACTCATTGACGATTTCGATCATTGTATACGAAAAAACATACAGAAACAGGTGGACAAACTAAAGGAAAATGACAGCACTATTATCGACATCTGCAATCTTCTCCTTTATGCGCAATACCAGGTTCATCGTAAGGATCTTAGAAAACAAGTTATTGGCGAACTCGTACAGACACTGATGACTAAGCAGTACAACGAGGATAAAGTTTGCGAAAACCTTAAAAAACTCGGCATTTATCAATTTGCGCAAAGGATGATGAGCATAGCCGAACAATATGCAGCATTGACCGAAGGCTTCATGCCGGTCCCTGCGTTAGACGATGACAAGACTTCACAGATTGTTGACATTCTGAGCAACAACAGAGAAGCGACAATACAGTAACCCCAAACACGACACTACATTATGAATATGCAAAAGAAACCCAGGCTTTGTGACATCAAGTATCTACAATTGCTGTCCCAATCCTTTCCAAATATATCAGAAGCAAGCACGGAGATTGTCAATCTTCAGGCAATCCTGAATTTGCCCAAAGGTACCGAGCATTTTCTTGCCGACATTCATGGCGAACATGAAGCATTCCAGCATATACTGAAAAATGCATCCGGAAACATCCAACGAAAGGTGAACGAATTGTTTGGCAACACCCTTCGTGAGGCAGACAAACGGGAATTGTGCACGCTGATCTACTATCCTGGGCAAAAACTCGAACTGATCAAGGCTTCTGAAGAAAACCTTGATGACTGGTACCACATCACCATCCATCAACTTGTGGCAATATGTCGACTCGTTTCAAGCAAATATACCCGGTCCAAAGTACGGAAGTCGCTGCCCAAAGACTTCAGTTATATCATTCAGGAATTGCTGCATGAGCGGACCGAAGACGCCAACAAAACGGCCTATATCAATGTCATCATTGACACCATCATTTCGACCGGATGCGCCGATGATTTCATTATCGCTATCTCCAACGTGATACAACGCCTCTCCATAGACCAACTCCACATACTCGGAGACATATACGACCGGGGACCTGGAGCACATATCATCATGGATACACTGTCGTCATACCACAGTTGGGACATACAGTGGGGGAACCATGACATATTGTGGATGGGCGCATTTGCCGGAAACCGTGCATGCATCGCAAACGTCATCCGATTGTCGCTACGCTATGCCAACCTGACGACACTCGAAGAAGGCTATGGCATCAACCTGGTTCCTCTGGCTACCTTCGCCATGGAGACCTATAAGGATGACCCCTGCGACGAATTTATTCCGAAGGTCAGTCAGGAAACAGCCCTGCTCGACGAGAAGACCCGACGCCTCACCGCACTTATGCACAAGGCCATTACCGTCATCCAGTTCAAGGAAGAAGCAGCCATATACGACAGGAATCCTCAGTGGGGCATGCAAAACAGGGAATTGTTCAATGCCATTGATTATAAGACCGGAATGATTAGTATTGACGGAAAACAATACCCCTTAAAAAGCAACCACTTCCCCACGATTGATCCAATGCACCCCAATCGGCTCACTGCCGAAGAAAGCATACTGATGGACAAGCTCAGACATTCTTTCCAAGTGAGCGAGAAACTACATACACACATACGTCTCCTGCTTCAACATGGATGCATGTATTCCATCTTCAATGACAACCTCTTGTTTCATGCGTCAATTCCTCTCAACGATGACGGCAGTCTGAAAGACGTGGAGATAGCCCCAGGACAAGTGTTCTGCGGAAGACAATTGCTGCACAATATCGGAATGAGCATCCGCACGGCATTTCAAAGTGATTCTTCTGACGAGGAGCGCGACTATGCCATTGACTACTTCCTTTATCTTTGGTGCGGTCCGGACAGTCCATTGTTCGACAAATCAAAGATGGCTACCTTTGAAAGGTACTTTATAGAAGACACAAGTACCCATCAAGAAGAAAAGGGCAACTATTTCAAATTGCGTGACAACGAGACCATTGTAGACAATATACTCGATGCTTTTGGCGTTACTGGTTCCAACCGTCATATCATCAACGGACACGTACCCGTGCATGTAAGAAACGGCGAGAACCCGATAAAGGCGAACGGAAAGCTTATGGTCATAGACGGAGGGTTCTCCCAAGCCTACCACAAAGAGACCGGTATCGCCGGTTATACCCTCGTTTACCACAGCCGCGGTTTCGTCCTTGTACAACACGAACCGTTCACATCTACCAACGATGCTATCGAGAGATGTACGGATATCAAGAGTACGACACAAATTGTGGAAATGTCATCCCACCGTATGCTCGTAGCAAATACAGACATAGGCCGGGAGCTTACTCGACAAATCGGTGATCTACAACAATTGCTGTACGCTTACCGACATGGACTTATCAAGGAAATAATACCCAACAAATAAAGGAATTCCATGGCGACTCAAAAGCATCCGCCTTGGAATTATCAGACTCCACATAGAATTTGGGCTATCGATACATTGACAAATCATGCTTCGATAGCCCAAACTTTATATTATTTCAGATAATCTTCAAAATATTGCGTGATACGCTCATGCAGATGAACGCTCTTGTGCCCCATCATATTATGTCCTTGTCCTGGATACACAAAGAAGTCCGGTTGCGTACCAGCCTCCTCACAGGCATTCAAGAACTGCAATGCATGCTGCGGTACCACCGTAGGATCATTCATGCCAATGATGATCTGGAGCTTTCCTTTCAGATTTTTTGCCTTATCGATAAGACTCGTTTCTGCATAGCCTTCGGGATTGGATTGGGGGGTATCCATATACCGCTCGCCATACATCACCTCGTACCATTTCCAGTCAATCACAGGTCCACCGGCCACGCCAACCTTGAAAACATCCGGATAGGTCGTCATAAGGGAGGTCGTCATAAATCCGCCAAAACTCCATCCATGGACCCCCAAACGGTCAGCATCGACATATGGCAATGATTTCAAGAAATCCACTCCCTTCATCTGGTCTTTCATTTCTTCGACGCCAAGATGTCTGAAGGTGACCTGTTCAAAGTCCTTTCCACGGTTCTCGCTTCCACGACTATCCAAAACAAACAGGATATAGCCTTTTTGCGCCATATAGGTTTCCCAGCCCCGGCTTCCGAAATGCCAACTGTTTTCTACTAGATGGGCATGTGGACCGCCGTAGACGTAAACCACAGTTGGATATTTTTTGTTTGGATCAAAATCAGCCGGTTTTACCATTCTATAATAAAGATCTGTTGTTCCGTCCGCGGCCTTAATCGTTCCGCATTCATAGGTCGGAACTGCATAACCGGTCCATGGATCTGCTGCCTCAAAATATTTTACCGATTTCGCCTTTTCTATATTGACGATAGAACAAGATCTGGGAACGGTCGGCGTCTGAAATGAATCCCAAAGATACCGTCCGTCTTCGCTCAATGAAGCATAATGCCAGCCCTTACCGTTAGAATCTGCCAAGGAACGTTTCCCGGTAACAATATTCACCGAATAGACATTTTGTTGAAGGGGAGAACTTTCGTTGGATATGATGATGACACTTTTGCTTTTGGAATCAAATCCTAAAATATCCTTTACAACCCAACTGCCTTTTGTCACTTGCTTGATACACTTCCCGTCTATGCCATATAAATAGATGTGGTTGAAGCCATCCACCTGACTTTGCAGAAGAAACTTAGTATTGTCCCAAGGCAAGAATACGATAGGATGCAAAGGTTCGACATACTTATCATCCGTTTCCTTATAGATCTCTGACAATTTTTCACCATTCGACGAATCATAAGCCACTAACCGGCAGTCATTTTGGTCCCGGTTGAGTTCAAATACATATATACGGCTACCATCGGGACTCCACGATATATTTGTGAAATAGCGGTCTGTTGGATCGCCGCACTTCAGATATACTGTATTTTTGCTTTGCACGTCATACACCCCTACCGTCACCTTGTGACTGGCCTGCCCTGCCATAGGATATTTGTCCGGTTCATAGGTCGCCTCCCGTGTAAACGTGTTGACCTGAGGATAGTCTGCCACCATACTCTGATCCATACGATAGAATGCGATCTTTTTCCCGGTAGGACTCCAAAACAGGCCGTCGTTTATACCGAATTCATTACGGTGAACGGCTTGTCCATACACGATTTCGCGTGATCCGTCATCGGTCAAACGGGCTATCTCGCCGTCGGGTGTAGCTACAAAAAGATTATTGTCTTTCACGTACGCCAAGGCTTTTGACTCCCTGCTCCAAGACTGTGCCATTACGCCTTCTACATTATACTCAAATATGGTCTTGCGCTTTTTCCAGTCCACAACTGAAAACTTGCCACCATGTACAAGGACGACCTGAGATTGGGACGCATAGGGGAAATAGGCTCTTTTCAAAGAACAGTCCTTGTATGCATCTCCCAAATCATTTTTCGTAAAGAGTACTTTTTCCAATCCTGATGACTTGTCTATCTCTGAACAACAGTCGGCTTCTGTTCGTACAAGTCGGTTGCCCCACCAAACTGCAGAACGGCTGGCAGGTCTCATATTGGAATAATTGTTCCCGCCGAAATTCAAGTCTTCGAGCGTAAACTGTTTCAACTGGGCATTCATGGTCATTGGGAAAAGCATTGCCAGACACAATGATATTCCCACAAAAAGATTAATCTTCTTCATACTTGTCCTTTCCATTGCGACGGTCACCTTTGTTTACGAAACGCTTGCCTTTAGCTTCAGTAGACCGTCCTCCTTTGTCTCGGCGAAAATCACCGGAACCTCTCCTTGCAGAACGCCCTTTCTCAAAACCACGTTCATCGGTACTTGTTCTCCGGCGCTCCATAGAGTGAAACTTGAAAGTGCGGATATCCGCCTCCTCATTTTCCGCCTCTTCGGAAACACGCTTTTTGAACTCGCGGTTCTTCTTGAAACGATGTTTTTCAGCCATTTGGCGTTTTTCGTCTTCTGACTTGACGATGCCTCCCTCAGAGCGGAAAGTGTTCATCTTGCCGTCAAAAATCGAATATTTTCGGAATTCACATTCCAATGACCCGTTGAACACGGGAATTTTGATAGAGGGCTTCAGGCCGATCTGCTCAAAACATTCCTCACGATAGCTCAGCACCCAAGCTTCATTCCCGACAAACGCATGCTTGAGCCGTTCGCCTATCATTTTGTAAGTACCGAGAAGGTTCGGAGTGGAGATACGTTCTCCGTAAGGAGGATTGGTGACAATGATACTTTTCGTTGACGGTTGCTTGAAATCCTTAAAATCAGCATTTTCTATCGTTATGTCCTTGGTCAAACCGGCAGCACGCACATTAAGGCGGGCTGTATTGACAGCCTTCATGTCGATATCGTATCCATATATGTGGTGATCAAATTCTCTTTCGCGTGAATCATCATTATATATACTGTCAAACAGGGCGGCGTCGTAATCCTCCCATTTCTCGAAAGCGAATTCCTTGCGGAATATACCCGGACTCATATTATGGGCTATAAGAGCGGCCTCAATAGGCAAAGTACCGGAACCGCACATCGGATCGATAAAATCTGTCTCCCCATGCCAACCAGTCATCAATATCATACCGGCAGCGAGCACCTCATTGAGGGGTGCCTCGACAGACTCCTGGCGATAGCCACGTCGGTGAAGGGACTCGCCACTCGAATCGAGCGACAATGTGGCCCGGTCTTCTGCAATATGAATGTTGAGCCGTATATCCGGATTGCTGACAGATATATTGGGACGGTCTCCTGTTTTCTCACGGAAGTAGTCGACAATGGCATCCTTTACCTTATAGGTGACGAAACGCGAATTGCGGAATTCTTCTGAATACACTACAGAGTCAACAGAAAAGGTCTTTCCTGCAGCAATGATTTTCTCCCATTGCAAGTTCTTCACCGCATTGTATACATCCTCTGCAGATCCGGCCTTGAAATGCTTGATGGGTTTCAGAATTCGGATAGCGGTATGCAGTTGGAAATTGGCACGGTACATCATCTCCTTGTCCCCAGAGAAAGACACCATACGGCGGCCTATCTGTACATTGTTCGCACCGAGTTCCGTTAATTCTTTTGCCAAAATGGGTTCCAACCCCATAAAGGTCTTGGCAATGAGTTCAAATTCGTTCATTTTTTATTGAATGTATGCTATATTTATTGTCAAATTATTATGGCTTGCAACGGTGTGCATCAAACTTACCGCACATATATATGGCCACGAAAAGCCGTTCAACGATCAATTTCAACACAATCTTCCTTCCGACATAGGTACCTTACAAAACCTACCGGAACTTATGGCCACATTCGGTTTCGCAATTTGCACATATCGGATTTCGTTCATTTGAAGTATAAGCCATTGAATAACGTAGAATAGGCAACGCAAGACGAGCCTCTCCCCTATTCTTCCATTCGAGTACAAAATTACGAAGAAATATCAAAACAGACAACCGAAATATCTACAAATCGCTGAATTCGACAAAACCCGTTTTCTTCGATTATGGTTTCTCCACTATACCCATCTGCTGCTTGACCGATTCTTCATGTATCTCCTCGAAAATACGTTTAACAAAATCAGGGGCGAGACCGCAGATTTTTGCATTCAGGCTTCGTTTGTTCAACACCTCATCGTATCTTGTCGGTTGCAAGACAGGCATATTGTGACATTTCTTATACTCGCCGATTTCCCTGCACACATGCAGTCTTTTGGACAACAATTCCAGAATTTGATTGTCTATATCATCTATTTGCAGACGCATCTGCTTGATTTCAGCGGATTCACTTTTGTTTCTGCGTATGACAAGTCGGCCCAATATCTGCGACAGCACTGTCGGAGTCAGCTGTTGCTGAGCGTCGCTCCATGCCTCATCAGGCGAAATGTGGCTCTCAATCATAAGCCCTTCAAATCCCAAGTCCAGCGCCTGCTGGCACAACGGCTCAACCAAATCTCTTCTTCCGCCAATATGGCTGGGATCACAAAATACAGGCAATTGGGGCAGACGACGGCGAAGTTCTATGGGAATCTGCCACATCGGGACATTGCGGTACATTTTTTTACCATAATACGAAAAGCCCCGATGCACCGCAGCAAGTCTTGTTACCCCCGCCCTATTGAGTCGTTCCAATGCGCCTATCCACAAATCGAGGTCCGGATTGACGGGATTTTTCACCAAAACAGGTACATCTACTCCTTGTAGGCTATCAGCAATGGCTTGCACAGCAAAAGGATTGGTTGTCGTTCTTGCCCCAATCCACAGATAGTCAACACCATACTGCAGCGCAAGTTCCACATGTTCTGGTGTAGCGACCTCAGTTGCAACGGCCATACCCGTTTCTGTTTTCACCTTTTTCAACCATGGTAGGGCCTCTTCGCCCTTGCCTTCGAAACAGCCGGGCTTAGTACGCGGTTTCCAAATACCGGCCCTGAAAATACGGACCCCTATGGCCGCCAATTGGCGTGCCGTTTCCATCATTTGACCTTCTGATTCAGCAGAGCAAGGACCGGCTATGACCATAGGCGTGCCCTGTACATGTTCTTTGCCAAGAAAATTCAACGTCAGTTCCATATTCCATGCAAAATTAGTGGATTTTCATGTATCCGACAAACAATAGGACAAAAGAGCTGAATTTTATCTGTTTACCATGGCAACATTTCCTATATTTCGATCGTTCCACGCATTTTTCCGTCTCAGCCGCAGGCTATTGAGCACGACACTTACACTCGAGAAGGCCATCAATCCGCTGGCCAACATCGGAGTAATGCTGAATGAACACCCAAAAACATATGGTACACCTGCCGCCAAGGGGATACAAACCACATTGTATGCAAATGCCCAACACAAATTTTGCCGTACTGTCCGCATTGTACTTTGCGACAAATCGATAGCCGTAACGATATGCCGAAGATCGTTGCTCATCAATGTGACTTGTGCCACGTCCATCGCAACATCCGTCCCCTCTCCCATAGCAATACTTGCATCAGCGACAGCAAGTGCCTGACTGTCATTGACTCCGTCTCCTATCATAGCCACATGCATACCGCGGCTTTTCAACTGTCTTACCAGGTCTTCCTTGTCTTGTGGAAGTGCCCCACTCTGCCAATGGCGTATACCGGCACGCTTCGCCCAATAGGACACATAACGTTCACCGTCACCACTCATCATATAGACTTCAATTCCCTTTCTCTTTAGTGCAGCCACAGTATCTTCGGCATGCGGTTTCAACTTTTCACGTTCTTCCGGATTGTCTTCTGTAGATTGGGAAGAGACAAATTTGGTACGCGGAACTGTAATTGTTCCCGTCTTGTCCATTACTACCGTGTCAATATTACACATCGTTTCAAGGGCCGTCGCATCTTTTATAAGGATACCTTTCCGTGCGGCAGCACCTATACCAACCATCAATGCAGTAGGGGTCGCCAGCCCCAACGCACAAGGACATGCTATCACCAATACGGAAACGGAAGAGAGAATGGCTTGCGACAAAGCGTGAACCCCGCCACAAGCAAACCACACCAAAAAGGTTGCCAAAGAGATACCGACAACACAGGGCACAAAGACCAAGGCCACCTTGTCAACGATATGTTGCACAGGAGCCTTCGACGCCTGCGCTTCCTGCACCGTGTTTATCATCGCCGACAGAATCGTATCTTTCCCCACCTTGCTGACAAGGAGTTTCAAAGATCCGTGCTTTAGCATAGTTCCGGCATAGACTGTATTACCCAGACTTTTCTCCACAGCAGACGCTTCACCGGTCAACATTGCCTCGTCTGCCAAGGCGACGCCTTCTTTTACTTGTCCATCCACAGGTATCTTTTCTCCAACACGCACCTCCACAATGTCTCCCTTCACCAAGGTCTCTATCGGAACTTCTGTGACTTGCCCATTTTCAAGCAAATGGGCTGTTTTGGGGACCATGCCAATCAATGAGCGTATGGCTGACGAGGTCTTGTTCTTTGCTTTTTCTTCAAGCAATCTCCCCAACAGCACGAATGAAATGATCATAACAGAAGCGTCATAGTAAGTATGGCACTCCAGTCCGTTTCTATTCCAATATTCTGTACCCCAAAACGTGTTGAACACACTAAAAGCGAAAGAGACCAAAGTGCTCATTGCCACCAGCGTATCCATATTTGCAGACCTGTGAAACAACTGCCTGACTGCATTAACGTAAAATGTACACCCACAGTATACAAAATTGGCTAAAGCCAATATAAGCATGGTCTGGTTGGCTAATCCCACACCACCCAAATCGATCCACTGCATGGAAATGGCCATCACGAAAAATGCAATAGTCCATGACAGTATCGTCTTTCGTTTCAGAATGAGAAATCTTCGTTTCTCGATGCTATCCACTCGGGACGCATCGTCTATCACCAATTCATACCCTGCTTCCTTCAGCGATCTCCGCATTTCCTCCAAAGTGACCACAGAAGGGTCATATTCCACCATAGCCGTCCTTCCCGGCAACGAAACAGAAACAGAAAGAACACCTTTCATAGAAGACAGTTTTCTTTCCACATGTGCAGAACAACTGGCACACATCATACCAATAACAGGAAGTATTTTCTTGGATATCATTATTTTACAATATTTGGTTCTACTTTTTATTATTACAATAGTCTCTTTTATTGCAGCAACCCAGTCTGCCCCTAACAGCCAAGCTACCATGTTCCACTGTTGCCTTTTTCGTACAAAAATAGTACAAAGGCCTTGTATCGTCACTACAAGGGCTTTGTAGCGACCGTACAGAGCCCTTGTAGCAACCGTACAGAGTCCTTGTAGCAACCGTACAAAGGCTTTGTAGATTTTTCAGAAAAGACAACATATGTACTTTTACTGCTTTTGACCATGCAAAAGTAGCAAAGCAAGAAGAAATTCAAATTACAATCTGATGGAAAACAATTATAAAATTTTATCAAGGGGACGCCTCGAGCAATGCGATTCTCTGTATGAAGTCGGGGTCTCGCCAGTAATTTTCTTAAATTGCGAGCTCAGGTACGCTGCACTTGAATAACCGAGCTTCCATGCGATTTCATTTAGTGAAAGTTCACCATACGAAATCAGCTCTTTCGCCCTCTCCACACGTTGCAGAATATAAAAATTCTCGATAGTCACACCTTCTGACGAAGAAAACGCTTTGCTCAGCGCACTATAGTCGGCATGGAGGCGTGAGGCCAGAACATCGGAAAGTTTTCCATCCAAATACTTGCCGTCGCTTCTGACATACGCCAAAATCTCGATTTTGATACGCTCCACCAACCATTCTTTTTTATCTTTCAACAATTCAAACCCTGCAGCCTCAAGCGCATGGATCAGTTCTTGTTTTCGCGTCCCGTCAAGATTTTCCTCCGTCACCGCATGACCCAATTCCACCGAAAGAGGATGCAGCCCCATGGACCGCAAAATGGCGTCTACCGTTTTCACACAACGCTCACACACCATGTTCTTTATATGCAACTCACACGACATAGCCGTTCACACCAAACCATCCAAATGGCGTTTTATATCTTTAAGCTCATCCCGTAACGACATCAGCGTTGTCAGCACTTCAGAATTCTTGTCTACACCTGCCCTATTGTGATTCAATATCTTACGTGCCGCCGCAATTTTGAAACCCCGCACTTTGACCAAATTGTATATCAGCCTTATCTGTTCTATGTCTTTTTCCGTGTACTGTCTGATGTTAGCCCCAGCCGTCTTGGGTTTCAAATGCGGAAATTCTGTTTCCCAAAAACGCAATGTGCTTTCAGGAATATCAAATTGTTTGGCGACTTCCTTTATTGAATAATACAATTTCAGGTTCTTGTCCGTCTTCAATGTCATATTCCACCGCTTTTTATTAAACAATGATTAATTTATTTGCAAAAATAAGCAAAACCGAGTATCTTTGCAAGGATTTTTGGAAAGAAATAGGACAACAAAGATATTATAATGATGACTGCAAATGAAATCCGCGACTCCTACAAGAAATTCTTTGAGTCGAAAGGACACACCATCGTTTCTTCCGCACCGATGGTTATCAAGGACGACCCTACATTGATGTTTACCAATGCAGGCATGAATCAATGGAAAGATATCATATTGGGTACCCGCGACCCTGAGCCCCGTCGCCGTACAGACTCCCAAAAATGTCTGCGCGTGAGTGGCAAGCACAATGACCTTGAAGAAGTGGGACATGACACTTACCATCATACGATGTTCGAAATGCTCGGCAACTGGAGTTTCGGCGATTATTTCAAAGAGGGAGCCATTGACTATGCATGGGAATATCTGGTCGATGTTCTCCACTTGAATCCAGCCGACCTCTATGTCACAGTATTCGAAGGATCTGAAGAGGAGGGCCTCACACGCGACGACGAGGCAGCCTCATATTGGGCCAAACATGTCCCCGCAGACCATATCATCAACGGAAACAAACACGACAATTTCTGGGAGATGGGCGATACCGGTCCTTGCGGCCCATGTTCGGAGATTCACCTTGACTCCCGAACACCCGAAGAGAAGGCCGCTGTGCCTGGTCGTGAACTCGTCAACAAAGACGACCCACAGGTCATAGAGATCTGGAATATTGTATTTATGCAATTCAACCGTAAGGCTGACGGTTCGCTGGAACAGCTTCCCATGCATGTCATTGATACCGGTATGGGATTTGAGCGTCTTGTCCGCGCCTTGCAAGACAAGCACTCCAACTATGACACTGATATCTTCCAGCCGATAATAAAAGAAGAGGAAAACATCACCGGACTGAAGTACGGAGTAAAAGAGGATACTGATGTTGCCATGCGAGTATGCGCCGACCACTTGCGCGCAGTCGCATTCTCCATTGCCGACGGCCAGTTGCCCAGCAATGCCAAGGCCGGTTATGTCATCCGCAGAATTCTGCGCCGCGCAGTCCGCTACGCCTATACATTCCTCGGCCAGCGCGAGGCTTTCCTGTATAAACTTGTTCCCGTACTCGTACAAGAGATGGGAGAAGCATATCCCGAGCTGAAAGCCCAGCGTGAACTCATCACACGCGTGATGAAGGAGGAAGAAGATTCGTTCTTGCGCACATTGGAAAAGGGTATCAACATGCTCAATGATGCCATGCAAGAGATGAAACTCAACGGCAAGACGCAGATTGATGGTGTACAAGCATTCCGTCTGTTTGACACCTATGGATTCCCTCTCGATCTCACAGAACTCATCTGCCGCGAAAATGGGTTCACCGTCGATGAAAAACAATTCGACGAGGAGATGGAAAAACAGAAAGAACGCGCACGCAACGCAGCGGCTGTAGAAAACAGCGATTGGGTCATACTGAAAGAAGGCGAGCAAAAGTTTGTTGGGTATGACTACACCGAATACGAATGTCATATTCTCCGTTACCGCAAAGTGACGCAAAAGAAAAACACGTTCTACGAACTTGTACTTGACACGACTCCCTTCTACGGAGAAATGGGCGGACAGGTCGGTGACCAGGGTGTCCTCGTCAGCGAGAACGAAACAATAGCCGTCGTCGATACAAAACGCGAGAACGGACAATCCATACACATTGTCAAGCAATTGCCTGCAGACGCTGAAGCAGATTTCATGGCCTGCGTAGATACCGATAAACGGGCTGCTAGCGCAGCTAACCATACCGCAACCCACTTGCTGGACTACGCCCTCAAGCAAGTGCT
This sequence comes from bacterium, assembly GCA_963637655.1. Classification (GTDB taxonomy): domain Bacteria; phylum Bacteroidota; class Bacteroidia; order Bacteroidales; family Bacteroidaceae; genus Prevotella. The sequence continues at coordinate 23,218 of CAVHOL010000018.1, forward strand.
CGGCGACCACGTTGAGCAAAAAGGTTCGTTCGTATCTCCGACGACCTTGCGCTTTGACTTCTCCCACTTTGAGAAAGTAAGCGACGAGGACTTGCGAAAGGTGGAGCGCATCGTAAACGGACTGGTGCGTCAGGACCTTCCGCTCGACGAACACCGCGACACACCATTTGAAGAGGCAAAGAAACTTGGCGCTATCGCCCTGTTCGGCGAGAAATACGGAGACAAAGTGCGTGTAGTACGCTTCGGACCGAGTTGCGAATTCTGCGGCGGTATACATGTACAGTCTACCGGACACATCGGAATGTTCAAGATCATCAGCGAAAGTAGCGTTGCCGCCGGCATACGGCGAATAGAGGCCAAGACCGGCAGTGAATGCGAAGAACTGATGTACAGTATCGAGGACGCAATGAAGGCCATCCGCTCACTCTTCAACAACGCCAAAGATCTTCAATGTGTCATCGGAAAATACATTGAGGAACATGAGACCATGAAGAAAGACATAGAGCGTTTCCAGGCACAAGCCGTAGAACGCGCCAAAGACAGTCTCATCGAAAAGGGCCGAGAAATAAATGGCGTAAAGGTAATTACGGCAATTCTTCCTCTCGAACCCAATGCGGCAAAAGACCTGGTATTCAAAATCCGGCAGGAGATACCGGAAAGATGCCTTTGCGTCATCGGAACCGTAAGCCATGAGAAGCCTATGCTCAGCGTAATGATGAGCGAGGATCTTGTCAAAGAACACCATCTCAATGCCGGCCAAATGGTAAGAGAAGCCGCAAAACTCATACAAGGTGGTGGCGGCGGTCAACCGCATTACGCTACAGCCGGAGGAAAAAACACAGACGGACTGTCCGCTGCTGTTGACAAGGTGGTAGCATTGGCCAACCTGTAAGGATTTTATACCGCACCTATACGAAACAAAAGGCAGTCACCGACATCAGGACATTGAGTTGGTGACTGCGTTTTTGTTTTTCATTTTCCATAACAACAATCTACGACAACAACATGAACAAACCAAAAGTATATACAATTATGGCGGCACTACTTGCTTCATTGCCTGTCTTTTCACAAATACAATACCCGAAGACCCCTAAAGACGATACCGTAGACTCGTATTTCGGAGAGAAGGTTGCAGACCCCTATCGATGGCTCGAAAATGACACGAGTGCCCAGACTGCCAAATGGGTAGAAGAGGAGAACAACGTCACCCGACAATACCTGGACAAAATACCTATGCGCAGTAGCATTCTGAAAAGGCTCAAAGAGGTAGCCAACTATGAAAAGATCGGACTTCCGTTCGAGAAGAACGGGAAATGGTATGTTTACCGCAATGACGGACTCCAAAACCAGTATGTACTTTATCAGATGGACAAACTCGACGGAGAGCAGCACGTTTGGCTCGACCCCAACAAACTGAGTGATGACGGAACCGTCGCCCTGAAATCCATCTCATTTTCGAACGACGGGAAATACATGGCATATGTCATATCCCGCAACGGATCCGACTGGGAAGAAATATATGTGAAAGACTGCACAACGGGAAACATTATAGAGGACCACATCGTATGGGCAAAATTTACAGGCGCAACGTGGCTTGGAGACGGATTTTACTATAGCGCCTACGATGCTCCAGAAAAAGGGAAAGAGACGTCTTCCATGAATTCCGTACAGAAAATATACTATCACAAGATAGGTACGCCCCAATCGGCTGACGAACTGTTCTACCAAAATCCCACACAGCCTCTACGCTTCTACAGTGTCGGAACCAACAAGGAGCAGACCGTCATGTTCCTCACCGAATCAGGAATGGACAACGGCAACAATCTTTTCGTACGCGATTTGGGGAAAAGCAATTCACAATTTATACAAATGTGCTCAAACCCTCAGTACGTATATTCGGTTGTTCAAACCATCGGCCGGAAAATCTATATACTGACCAACGCCGATGCCCCAAAATACAGACTTATGGTGGCAGACCTTGACCACCCGGGATACAACGAATGGAAAGAGCTGGTCGGCGAAAGTGAAAGTGTTCTTGAAGATGTCACCTTCGTCGATGACCGCATGATACTGCAATATTCCCAAGACAACTGCAACCATCTCTACACCTATACGCTCAACGGTCAGCGACTCAACGAAATATCATTGCCGACATGGGGCACCACATCCGTCAGCGGGAAACGCGGACAAAAAGAAGTGTTCTACTCCTTTACCTCCTACATATTTCCCAATACAATATACCGTTATAGCCTTGACTCGGACAAAAGCAACATTTGGGCTAAGCCAAATGTAAAATTCGCCTCTAAAGACTATAAGACAGAAATGGTATTCTACACAAGTAAAGACGGAACTCGGGCGCCACTATTCATCACATACAAGAAGAATATCAAATTGAACGGAAAGAACCCGTTGCTCCTCTATGGATATGGCGGATTCAACGTATCGTACAACCCTACCTTCCTTTCCGGTATGATACCATTCATGGAACGTGGCGGAATCTATGTACATGCGGTTCTTCGCGGAGGCGGAGAATATGGCGAAGAATGGCATCTTGCCGGGACCAAGTTGCAGAAGCAAAATGTATTTGATGACTTTATTGCGGCTGCGGAATATCTCATCGAACACAAATACACATCAAAAAACTATCTTGCCATAATGGGCGGAAGCAACGGCGGACTGCTAGTTGGAGCCTGTGAAACCCAACGTCCTGACCTATATAAAGTATGTATACCCGAGGTAGGTGTGATGGATATGCTACGTTACCACAAATTCACTATAGGATGGAACTGGGCACCGGACTACGGCACGTCTGAAGATTCCAAAGAGATGTTCGAATATCTGAAAGCCTATTCCCCACTCCACACCATAAAGGCAGGTACCGCATACCCTGCGACACTGGTGACAACAGCCGACCACGACGATAGAGTTGTGCCTGCCCATTCCTTCAAGTTCGCTGCACGGCTTCAGGAATGCCAGGCCGGAGCAGCCCCCGTCCTCATCAGAATTGACAGCAATGCAGGACATGGCGGGGGAAAACCCATGTCGAAATATTTGGAGGAGAAAGCTGATATTATCAGTTTCGTCCTCTACAATATGGGAAAATAAAAAATACTCAGAATTTTATTGCAGCATACAAGATAGTGTTTTCATATTTTATGATTAACTTTGCCCACACGCAAAATACGCTTGTCCGAGTTTACAGCAGCACCGGCAAGAAAAGAAATATACTATCAAGTATTTGAAATACCCGGAAACAACCAGTCAGGGACAAAACAACAATAAAGTCTGCTTAAATATTGAAATTATGAAAAAAGTATTTATGATGGCAGCAGCTGTCGCAACCATGCTTGTTGTGACAAGCTGCGGAAACAAGCAAACAACAAATGCTAACGCAGATGCAGATTCTACAAGTACCGAACTTACAGACTCCGCCACATCGGTGACGGCCAATGACGCTGAGAGTACTGCCGATCTGGATGCTCTCATTGCAAGCAAAGACGCCAAAGGTCTGCAAAATACAATCACCGCCATTCAAGAGCACTATGCACAACTTGTAAAAGAAGGTAAGCTCGAAGAAGCCAAGGCTTATGCTGAAAAGATGAAAGCCTATCTGAACACCCACGCTGATGAAATCAAGAACATTGCATCAGGGAACACAACAATTGTAGACCTGGTGAACTATGTCAGCAAGTTGCCTACTGACGCCAAAACAACCGCAGAAGAAGCGAAGAAATACCTTGAGAACGTCCCTGCTAGCGTAGCGGGAGCAGCCACTTCTGCAGCCAAAAATGCAGCAAACAAAGCAGTTGACGATGCCAAGAGTACCGCTAACCAGGCAGTAACAGAAGCAAAAAAGAATGCCGAGGAAAAAGCGACCAAAGCCGTAACTGACGCAAAGAACAAAGCTAACCAAGCCGTTGAAAACGCAAACAAAAAAGCAACGGATGCAGTAAACAAGGCTGCAGAAAAACTATTGCTTAAGTAACAGACAACGTCAATCCTCTACATAGATTTAGGGGGTGTACGAAAGTGCACCCCCTAAAATGTATCAAGGAGAGAACGGTATATAAGCACCTTCAACAAAAGTCGCTCGGAATTCATGACAGACAATACCAAACCAGGTTTTGTTAATATGATATAAAAGTAATGGATAAGAAGAAAAAAATGCGTACTTTTGCAATGATAAGAATACACATACATTTAATATAAAGTTTTGGCAATATGCTTACACTTAAACTCATCACAGAGGAAACAGAACGTGTTATCAAAGGCTTAAAGAAGAAGCACTTTGCTAATGCAGAGGAAGCAATACATCAAGTACTCACCATAAATACCCACAGAAGAGAGACCCAGCAGCAACTTGACAACAATCTTGCCGAAGCCAAAAAGCTCTCTGCCCAAATCGGTGCATTGATGAAGAACGGCCAAAAAGAAGAGGCTGAAAAGATAAAGCAAAGTGTAGCCACCCTGAAAGAGGCCAACAAAGGCCTTGAAGCTGAAAAGGCGAAAGCTGAAAAGGACCTCAATACATTGCTTTGCTCCATACCTAACATACCGAACGACGACGTACCCGAAGGAAAGGATGCAAGCGACAACGTGGTCGTCAAAGAAGGAGGCGTCATACCTGATCTGCCAGAAGACGCCTTGTGTCATTGGGATCTTTGTAAGAAATACAATCTTATAGATTTTGATCTTGGCGTAAAGATTACAGGTGCCGGATTCCCTCTCTACATCGGAAAGATGGCACGACTTCAGCGCGCTTTGGAGGCATTCTTCTTGGAAGAGGCCCGCAAAAGCGGTTACCTGGAAGTACAGCCTCCCTATGTAGTCAATGAGGCATCGGGATACGGAACAGGCCAGCTGCCGGACAAGGAAGCCCAGATGTACCAGTGCCAACTCGACAACCTATACCTTATACCCACCGCTGAGGTTCCTGTAACCAACATTTTCCGCGACGAAATATTAGACGAAAAGGATCTTCCTATCAAGCGTTGCGCATACTCAGCTTGTTTCCGCCGCGAGGCCGGATCATACGGAAAGGACGTACGCGGCCTCAACCGACTGCACCAATTCGACAAGGTGGAGATTGTACGTATAGACACGCCTGAGCACTCATACAAATCACTTGACGAGATGCTCGCTCATGTAGAAGGCTTGTGCAAGAAATTGGAATTGCCCTACCATATACTCAGACTTTGCGGCGGAGACATGAGTTTCACATCTGCCATATGCTACGACTTTGAGGTTTGGAGCGCTGCCCAGAAACGTTGGTTGGAGGTGTCATCAGTATCCAACTTCGAAAGTTATCAGGCCAACAGATTGCACTGTAGATACCGCAATGCAGAAACAAAGAAGATTGAACTTTGCCATACGCTGAACGGATCAGCATTGGCATTGCCGCGCATAGTTGCAGCAATCATTGAAAACAACCAAACTCCCGAGGGTATCAGAGTACCGAAGGTTCTTGTACCCTATTGCGGATTTGAAATGCTCGACGACAAGAATTTCTAAATTCTTACCATATCACACAAAATGGTGGATGCTAAAATTTTGCATCCACCATTTCGTTTTTAGACAGTTTGCTAAGACAAAAAAAGCAAATATAAGTCAAAATATACAATAACACTAATCTATGAACAAGATCATCAAGAAAAAACAATTCTCAGAGAACGTGTTTCTCTTCGAAATCGAAGAACCGCTAATCGCAAAAAGTAGAAAGGCTGGAAATTTTGTCATAATAAGATGCGACAAGAATGGTGAACGCATCCCTTTGACTATCGCTGATGCAGACATACAAAAAGGCACCATAACACTTGTAGTACAACGAGTAGGACTTTCGACAACAAAATTGTGTGCACTGCAAGAGGGAGACTGTCTTGCTGACGTGGTAGGACCGTTGGGAAACGCGACCCACATCGAGAAATTCGGGACCGTATTGTGCGCCGGTGGAGGCGTAGGCGTAGCACCGCTGCTTCCCATCGTCAAATCGCTGAAAGCTGCAGGAAACAAAGTGCTCACGGTCATAGGAGGCCGTACCAAAGACCTTGTAATACTTGAAGACGAAATACGTCAGCATAGCGATCAACTCGTCATCATGACCGATGACGGTTCTTATGGCGAAAAAGGTGTCATAACCGTAGGCATGGAGCAGCTGATACAAAAAGAACATATCGACAAAGCATTTTGTATCGGACCTGCCATCATGATGAAATTTTGTTGCCAGCTGACCCATAAATATTCCATCCCGACAGACGTGTCCCTAAACACCATCATGGTAGATGGAACAGGAATGTGTGGTGCATGCAGACTCACCATCGGAGGAAAGACAAAATTCGTATGCATCGATGGTCCTGAATTCGACGGAGAACAAGTAGATTGGGACGAGATGCTCAAACGCATGAACACTTTCAAGGGTGCCGAGCAGGAAGAAATGCAGCATTACGAGGACCACACCAGTAAAACTGGAGATGAAGACACAAAACACAATCCCTGCACAACAAATACCGTAAAAGCCAACGAGGAAAGCATAGAACAATTGACCCATCGCGATGCCACATGGAGAAAGCAGCTGCGAGAATCTGTAAAGCCCAAGGAGAGAAGAGCCACACCAAGAGTTTCGATGCCGGAACAACCTGCTGACGTCCGCATTAAATCACGTACACTCGAAGTAAACAGAGGACTCACACAAGAGATGGCTCTTACTGAGGCCAAACGGTGTCTGGATTGCGCAAAGCCAACATGCGTAGAAGGTTGTCCCGTCAGCATCAACATCCCGTCCTTCATCAAGAACATAGAAAGAGGCGAATTTCTGTCTGCAGCTCGCGTACTCAAAGACACTTCTGCCCTGCCTGCTGTTTGCGGCCGCGTATGCCCACAAGAAAGACAGTGCGAAAGCAAGTGTATCCATCTGAAAATGAATGAGCCGGCAGTTGCCATCGGATATTTGGAACGTTTCGCCGCCGACTACGAATCCGAACATGACAACAACCTACAACCCGTAACACACGTAAGCAACGGTACAAAAGTAGCCGTAGTTGGATCCGGTCCTTCCGGACTGAGTTTTGCTGGCGATATGATAAAGAGAGGGTACGAGGTACATGTATTCGAGGCATTGCACGAAATTGGCGGAGTTCTGAAATATGGAATTCCCGAATTTCGTTTGCCCAATCGCATTGTAGACAAAGAAATCGAAAAGCTGCAAAGAAATGGTGTGCATTTCCATACAGACTGCGTCATAGGCAAGACAATTACAATAGAGCAGCTTGAAGAGAACAACTTCGCTGGCATATTTATCGGTTCTGGTGCCGGTCTTCCCAATTTTATGAATATTCCAGGCGAAAATGCCATCAATATCATGTCTTCAAACGAATATCTCACACGAATCAATCTTATGGATGCCGCCAATCCGCATACAGACACCCCGATAAACATAGGGCATCATGTGCTTGTTGTCGGAGGAGGAAACACGGCTATGGACTCGTGCCGCACAGCAAGAAGACTAGGAGGTGACGTAACCTTGGTCTATAGACGTTCCGACAAGGAAATGCCCGCAAGAGCAGAAGAGATAAGACATGCCAAAGAAGAAGGCATACATTTTCTCACACTACACAACCCTATCGAATATCGGACTGATGAGAAAGGAGCCGTAAAACAAGTAGTCTTACAAGAGATGAAGTTGGGCGAACCCGATGACAGCGGAAGACAACGTCCGGAGCCGATACCAGGAGCTATTAAGATTCTTGATGTAGACCAGGTGATAGTCGCCATTGGAGTATCCCCCAATCCATTGGTCCCCCAATCTGTCTCCGGACTTGAATTGGGACGAAAAAACACCATAGTGGTCAATGAACATATGCAAAGTTCCAAATCCAACATATTCGCAGGAGGCGATATCGTCCGCGGTGGAGCCACTGTAATTTTAGCTATGGGAGACGGAAGAAAGGCGGCATTGTATATGGACCAGAAGTTACAAAAGACAGTACAGGCTGGTGCTTAAAATTGATGAAACATAACCCTATACGTTCCGGCAGGTGAAAAAATTATAGAATCCACCAACATATCAATAGGCATAAGCCATCAAATTTAAAGCGAAAAAAGATGAAACATAAGAAGAACCGTTTCTTTCCGCGCACATGCATTATAGGAAGCATTCTGATTCTCTGTACGTTGCAATCTTCTGCACAAGAGACAGAAAACATCAGAGACAGTCTAAGTCTGACGGCAAATGAGCTGGCATCAAACCCATCTTCTGTCAGTTTACGCCTAAAGAAAGCTGGTTGGAATCTACAATTGCACCAATGGCAATACGCTTTGGATGAATACAACGAAATACTGAAACGTAACCCTCAGAATATCGCCGCCCTATTCTACCGTGCCTACACAAATGAGATGCTGCACCGCTACAACTTTGCACGTCTCGACTACGAGAACGTTCTCGTTCAGGCACCAGGACATTTTGAAGCGTTGCTGGGACTTGCTCTTCTCAACCAAAAGGACAATCATTTGACAGAAGCATACGACCAAGTCAATATGCTTGTGAGCCAGAATCCGGACAGCGCTATCGCATATGCCGCACGTGGAGGAATAGAGTCTGAGAAACGTCAATACGAACTTGCCGAATACGATTACGGAAAAGCAATTGAACTGGATCCTCAAAATTCCGACTACAGATTGTGCAGGGTCGAGACAAGACTAAAAATGGGCCATAAAGAAAATGCAAAGGAAGACCTTGATACACTTGTCGAAATGGGAATTGCAAGAATAAGGCTCAAAACGTTTTATGAACGATGCAAATGACGGACAGTACATTGACGAAATAAGAAGGAGGACGTTTCAAAAACCACAATGGCAGTGAAACGTCCTCCTTTATGTATTTATTCTCTTTCTGGCGATATTACACAGCGTACAAATAAGTACGTATGAGCCAATAGCTCACGATTCCGACTATATAACCTATGAAAGCAATCCACGATATATGCTTCATATACCATCCGAATGTTATCTTTTCAAGTCCCATCACGACAACACCTGCAGCACTGCCGACAATGAGCATCGAGCCGCCCACGCCTGCACAGTAAGCCAACAATTGCCAAAAAACGCCGTCCACGGCCATATCGCCAGCTGCTTCCAAAGGATACATACCCATACATCCGGCGACTAGAGGTACGTTGTCTACAATACTTGAAAGAACGCCGATGACTCCTGTTACAAGATAATGGTTACCATTGAATGCCACATTCAGACCTTTACCCAAAGAGACCAGGACGCCAATTTCCTCAAGACAGGCGACAGCCATCAATATGCCGAGGAAAAACAATATGGTGCTCATATCTACACGGGAGAGCAAATTGACCACACGCTTTTTGGTTCCTTCATTATCGTGACCACGATGCAGTCCACGGTAGAATATTTCTGTTGTCGTCCACAACACTCCAAGTACCAGCAAGATTCCTACAAAGGGAGGAAGATGCGTTATACTTTTGAAAATAGGCACAAATATCAGTCCGCCTACACCCAGCCAAAAGACTGCTTTTCTTTGACCTTCCGTAAAATCGCTCACCGAAGCGTTCTGCCCTTCATTTGAGTTAGCAACCGCAACAGACAATTCGCCTTTGAGCATTGTCTGCATGATGAAAGCGGGAATCACCATAGACAACACGGAAGGAACAAATATCTCAGCAATAACACCAGCAGCCGTTATCAGTCCTTTGTTCCACAGCATTATGGTTGTGACATCACCTATCGGTGAAAAAGCGCCACCGGAATTTGCCGCAATAATGACCAGTGAGGCATAAACCAGCCTGTCCTTGTGGTCGTTAACCAACTTGCGGAGTATCATAATCATGACAATGCTGGTAGTCAAGTTGTCAAGAATTGCCGAGAGGAAAAAGGTCATAAACGCAATACGCCACAACAATGCCCGTTTTGACTTGGTCAACATCACCTTTCTCACCCAATTGAAACCACCGTTTTGGTCTACAATTTCAACAATTGTCATAGCGCCCATCAAGAAGAACAGGGTGGTAGACGTGTCGCCTAAATGTTCCTGAATGATGGACGTCACTTCTTCTATCACATTGCCTCCATTATAGTCGGGATGCATAAGACCGACATATGAAGCGGGGTCAAACATATAAAGCGTCCAACACGCTACCAACATCAATAATGCTATCGCTGCTTTGTTCACCTTCGTTAGACTCTCCATTGCAATCAGAGCATAACCGAGAACAAAAACAACAACAATAGAAATTGTCAAAGTTGCCATACGGATTTCTTTTAGTAATTAAATGTATTCAAAAATGATTTTGTTTCTTCGCGATAAACGGTTTCAACATCCTACGCAAAAACCTGATGCAAACTTACTAAAAATAATCTATACTTACTCATTTAGGCAAAGACAAAAAGAACGTCAACTTACAATTTCATACTTTTGAAACACCACCTAAAGCCCAATTCTTTACAACCCGTCAGACTTTCTCCGAGTAACCCATACCGTACATTCTGTACATTTATCCCCAATCGACCCGTTTAATTTCTCCAGACGAGCATTTCCTCGAGGAAAATTACTAAATTTGCAATATAAAGAAGAATAAAAGATGAAAAGGTTATTGATTTTCGCAATGCTGCTTGTTCCATTTGTCGCCACCGCGCAAAGTGAGTGGGAACGCCCCGTGTCAGCAGAAGAAAGATTGGAGCAAGCCCGCAAAGACCAGGAAGCAGCCAAAAAGGCATTGCAAGCAGCCAAACGCGCCGAGAAAATTGCTAAAAAGGCAAAGAAAAAAGAAAAGTCGGGTACTGCCAACGAAACAATAACAAGCAAAAACGTACAGGCACTTCCCGGCACAACCATGCCACAGCCTAAAAAAGACGGAAAATATCTGGCAGAAGGAGCAGTGCCTGAGGAAAACGGAAAGGTTGTCTTTTCCAAAGACATAGCCTTGGAAGGGATGTCCGCACAGGATATCTATGAAAAAGTTTACACATACCTTGACAGCATATCGCAAACTAAGGATCAAATAGAAAGCGGTATTGTTCTATTCAACAAGAAAGAGCATATCATTGCAGCAAAATTTGACGAATGGCTGGTATTCATGTCAAGCGCCCTGTCTTTAGACCGTTCAGAATTCAAGTATACCGCTGTTGCTAAATGCTCAGACGAGCTCTTGCACTTCAGCATTGAGAGGATATCATATGCCTATGAATCAGGGCAGAACAACTCTCTCCATGTAACAGCAGAAGAGTGGATTACCGACAAAGTGGCGGTAAACAAAAAACGAACAAAACTGTATCCCGTGTCCGCAAAATTCCGAAGAAAGACGATTGACAGAGTACAGTATTTATTCGATGAATTAGAACAATCCCTAAAAAGATAGTTTCCTATAACCAATTTATTAAAATGCCCAGTACACCCAATATTCCTATCCACCCCCGTGGTGAAGAGACTCAAAATACAGACAAGTGGTTTAAGTTGCGCAATACGCTCAATATCATATTCATATTGGGCGTGATTGTCGGTATCGGCCTCTATTTCGCATGGAGCGAGACCATAGGCACTTGTGTGCTGTTGTCAATGATCGTCGTGAAAATTATAGAATGTAGTCTACGCCTTATAAAAAAATGAACTGCATACGCCATTTTGCCATTGTCGCCATTTTATGTATGGGGACCGTTTTGATATGGGGACAAACTATTGACGGTACTCAGAACAACACTACGTACAACGAGCGCCCCCGCACACAAATCAACAAGAAGGACTCGTTAGGAAGCGACAAGGTCATCCCAACGGGAATAAAGGTTTGGACTGTAGACCCAAGATTTGGCGACCGACATGCAGCAGTAGTCGACACTGCAATGCATATGTTCCAAAATTCAATTTTTACGACAGGCATTCGGGGAGAATACAACACAACAGGAAATTTAGGTGCGCCCCGTATTAATAGAATTTTCATCGACCGTACCCTTGGGGAACAATTTATATTCACGCAACCCTATGATTTTGTCATCACGCCTGTCGAGGATTTTCATTTCACGAACACCCTGTCCCCCTTCACCAACCTTACCTATAATACGGCTGGCGACAGAACAAATGGAGAAGACCATCTGACTGCAAAGTTCGGTGTCAATGCAGGGAAGCGTATTGGCGTAGGTTTCAAATTTGACTATCTTTACGGACGCGGTTACTATATGTCACAAAGCACGTCCCACTTCAATTATTCCATGTATGGATCGTATCTTGGCGACCAATACCAAGCCCATTTACTATTCTCTCTCTACCATCAGAAAGTGACAGAAAATGGCGGTATCGAAAACGACAATTACATTACCCATCCTGAGACTGTCACTGACAATTACTCGGCAAGCGAAATTCCGACCGTACTCAGCCGCAACTGGAACAGAAACAACAGTCTGCACCTGTTTTTCACCCATCGCTACAGCCTCGGCTTCCATAAAAAAATCAAAATGACTGATGAGGAAATCAAGGCAAGGAAATTCGCAATGGAGTCCCAAAAAGAGAAAGAGAATGATTTGCGTTCCCGCCAAGACAAAAACACCCCGAACAAACGCCAAATAACCGAAGCCAAAGGAAGGCCCCGCAATGCCCGTATAGTCAGCGGTGAAGTACCTACTGACACAACCGACACAACATCTCACCGTATTCTTGTTTCCGGGAAGACTATGGCAGACAGTCTGTTGGCCGAACATGCCACACCAGAAAGCAAAGATACGTCATGGATGAAAACAGTATATGTACCCGTAACCAGTTTTATCCATACGCTCAATTTCGACAAATACGACCGCATATACCAAGCCTATGAAACGCCGGATAATTTCTACGCACACACATACAATAATGTGGGGCCATATACCGGTGACTCCATTTATGACAAGACAAGACATTTCCGTCTCCAAAACGTACTTGCCCTCTCACTGCTCGAAGGTTTCAACAAATGGGCAAAATCCGGTATAAAAGCATTTATTACATCCGACTTACGACATTTTGAATTGCCCGACTCTGCCAACGGAAGCAGCTCATACAACGAGCACAACTTGAGCGTAGGTGGACAACTCTACAAGTTTCAGGGAAATACATTTCATTATTGTGTAACCGCCGAAACGTGGTTTCTCGGAAAAGACGCCGGACAGTTGAAGGTCAACGCCACGGCGGACCTGAACTTCAAACTTTTCGGAGATACTGTCACCCTAAAGGCCAACGGTTTCTTTTACCGTCTGAATCCATCCTTCTATTTCCGTCATTACCACTCCAAACATTTCTGGTGGGACAACGACAACACTTTGGACAAAATCATCCAAACGAGAGTAGAAGGATCCTTCTCCTTCAGAAAAACAAATACGGCCCTGCGCGTGGCGTATGACAATATTTCCAATTATACCTATTTCGGCATGAGCTACAACATAGCCGATGACTATAGCAGAAATTCCAACAACGTGTGTGTACGACAAGCGAACAGCAACATCAGCCTTCTCACACTTTCGTTGTCACAGGATTTTAAACTTGGGCCACTACGATGGGAAAATATCATCACCTATCAGAAATCTTCCAACCAAGACATACTTGCCATACCAGAATTCAACGTGTACACAAACTTGTACTTCAAATTCCGTATAGCGCATGTATTGAAATGTGACTTTGGAGCCGACGCAAGATTCTTTACGAAATATTACGCACACGACTATTCTGCCGCATTGGGACAATATGCCGTACAAGAAGGCACACAGCGTGTTGAAGTCGGAAACTACCCCATAGTCAACGTATACGCCAATTTTCACCTTAAACGCACCAGATTCTTCATCATGATGAGTCATGTCAATGCCAACAGTGGAAACAAGGAATACTTCCTTACCCCCCACTACCCTATCAACCAGCGAGTCTTAAGGTTCGGCCTAAGTTGGAATTTCTTCAATTGATTCTTGACAAATATACAAGCCACATCACCATAAATAAACACCCCAGACGCGGAACGTGACAATAACAAGCACACCAATATAGTACGAACCAACAACACGTTGAATGACAACAATTTGCACAAAATATTCACAAGACGTGCAAGAAGCAATATATTGCATAGCACTGACAAGACTCTGCTACTGTAGTCTTGTCGATATACTCTATTTGTACAAACAAATAGGTTCCGCAACGGCAATTATAGAGCATAGAAATGACATCCAAAGCGTACTGCCCGAGGCCACTCCACGCTTGGTACAGTCTTTATCCCGTTTACCAGAAGCCATTCGGCGAGCTGAAGCCGAATGGCTGTACAACCAAGAGCATGGTATCGCTACGCTGACCTACAATGATGCACGCTATCCCAAACGTCTCCGTGAATGCGATGATGCCCCAATAGTATTGTTTTACCGAGGAAATGCCGACCTCAACCAAAAACGTGTCGTCAGCATAGTAGGAACACGCCATTGCACTTCATATGGACTGGATATCACAAGCCGCTTTATCCGAGAATTGAAACAGTTATGTCCTCAGGTACTTGTAGTCAGCGGATTGGCATACGGTATCGATGTCCAAGCACATCGCGAATCATTGGGCAACGGCTATGAAACTGTGGGAGTATTGGCACATGGTCTTGATTATCTCTACCCGCGTGCACATTACGCAACGGCCGAACAGATGATTTCACAAGGAGGGTTGATCACCGAATTTCTGACCAACACGAATGCCGAAAAAATGAATTTCGTCAGGAGAAACAGAATAGTGGCGGGCTTGGCAGATGCCTGCATCCTTGTAGAAAGTGCCGCAAAAGGAGGTGGGCTTATCACTGCCGGAATTGCCATGGGATACCATCGTGATGTTTTCGCTTTTCCCGGCAATATCAGCCAACTGAGCAGTGAAGGCTGTAACCATCTGATAAGGGACAACAAAGCGGGCCTTATCACAAGTGCCACCGATTTTGCAAATGCTATGGGATGGGCTGACAATATTTCCTCAAGAGCAGCATCATCCAAGCCCGAAGACAGGCGCCAGAATCTTACAGATGCAGAACGACGCATTGTCCAACTACTGCAGACAAGCAATGACATGCAAGTTAATGTATTGGCCGCAAGACTATCCCTACCCATTGCAACAGTATTGTCAAGTCTATTCACCCTAGAGATGAAAAATATTGTCAGAACGATGGCCGGAGGAGTATACCACTTGATAGGATAGAAAACCAATACCATTTGCATGTTTGGACTGTATTCGGTTTGTTGATGCCGAAGGTGCCGTCCAATTCAAAGAAAAGCGTATTAAAAGGAGAGATTTCTCAGATTTTATACTTACCTTTGTTCTTCGCCATAAAGCATACGAGCATAAATCAAGTGATACGAATACGTTATCGAAAGAGATAAAAGAGATGGCAAGTAATAAAACACGAAATAAAAAGAAATCTGATAATTTAAGAAAAAGGAAAATGAGTTTAGTAACATCAAATTGGTTTGAAGTAGCGGTTCGCTACGAGCGTCAGGACAGTGGTGACGGTGGTCAGAAAATGGTCAACGAACTATACGTCGTTGACGCGGTCTCTTTTGCAGAGGCAGAGGAAACTATTGCAGAAGAGATGCAGCCATACATCAGCGGAGAATTCAATATAAAAAACATTACGCCTGCAAGTTACGGAGAAATTTTTTTCAGCGACAATGAAAATGACGACAAATGGTACAAAACCAAGTTGAGCTATATCACCATCGATGAAAAAACGGCAAAAGAGAAACGAACCAGCGCGACCAAGCTTGTACAGGCCTCGTCACTCAATGATGCAGTAAAGCATATTGAGAAGGTCATGGAGTCATCCATGGAAGACTACATCATTGCCAACATTGCTGAGACAAAGATCATGGACGTCTACAGACATACCTCGATTAAAAAAGAAGAGCGCAACGACAAACCTGAATACGAGACTGAAGAAGGAAAAGACAAGGAGATAAAATAATGATCTCGGAAATTGACATTGCCCAAAATCTAAAATCGGTTCAAGAGAATATCCCTTCTGACGTACGACTTGTGGCAATCAGCAAATTCCACCCTGCCAGTTATATACAAGAAGCCTACAAGTGTGGACAGCGCTTGTTTGGCGAAAGCCGAGAACAGGAACTTGCACAAAAGGCAAAAATACTTCCACACGATGTATTGTGGCATTTCATCGGTCACTTGCAAACCAACAAGGTGAAATACATAGCGCCTTATATCGAAATGATAGAAAGCGTCGATTCACTGAAGCTCTTAAAAGAAATCGATAAACAGGCGCAAGCCAACAACAGAAAGATAAAAGTTCTGCTTGAACTACACATTGCCCAAGAAGAAGCAAAATACGGTTTCTCCATCACGAATTGCCGGAAAATGCTGGATGAGGGAGAATGGAAATGTCTAAAACATGTCGAAATTTGCGGACTTATGACGATGGCTACCAATACAGATGATGCAAAGCAGATACATTCCGAATTCACCGCTGCCTACGAATTTTTCAAAGAAGTGAAAGAAAAATATTTTCTCAACAATGATAACTTTCGTGAACGCAGTTGGGGGATGAGCCACGACTATAAGATAGCAATTGCATGTAATGCAACTATGGTACGCATCGGAACTTCCATATTTGGCCCCCGTATATATTAAGGCAATAACCTAAAACGCGAAACAGGAGGGAAACTTGAACGTTTCCCTCCTGTTTCGCATTTTTATACCTTGTACAAATATCAGTTGGCGGGTTCGAATTCATTCAAGAACCGCACATCATTTTCCGAGAACATTCTCAAGTCTGCCACTTGATATTTCAGGTTTGTAATGCGTTCAACACCCAATCCGAAGGCATAGCCCGTATACACGCTACTGTCTATTCCGCAGGCTTCAAGGACATTGGGGTCAACCATACCACATCCCAAAATCTCAACCCATCCGGTATGCTTGCAAAATCCACATCCGGAACCTCCGCAGATGTGGCACGATATATCCATCTCTGCACTTGGCTCAGTAAATGGGAAATAGCTTGGACGCAGGCGTATCTTTGTTTCGGGACCAAAAAGTTCGCGAGCAAATGTCAGCAACACTTGCTTAAGGTCGGTGAAAGATACATTTTTGTCTACATAGAGGCCTTCTATCTGATGGAAGAAACAGTGGGCACGTGCCGAAATTGCTTCATTGCGGTACACCCGACCTGGACAAATGACGCGTATCGGCGGACGCTGACACTCCATTATACGACTTTGATCATTAGAAGTATGGGATCGCAAAAGTATATTCTTCGTCACATCATTGGGATGGGTTTCCACAAAGAATGTGTCCTGCATATCTCTGGCAGGATGATCGGCTGCAAAGTTCAGCTTTGTAAAAACATGTAGGTCGTCATCTATCTCAGGGCCTTCAGCCAATGTAAATCCCATCCGCTGGAAGATATCGATAATCTGGTTTTTAACTATCGTAAGAGGATGACGGGTACCCAATTTTATCGGATAGGCTGTACGTGTCAAGTCTACAAACTGGTCAACCTCGTCCGTCTGTTCTGCCACACGTTCCTTGAGTTCTTCTATTTTGAGAATGGCTTGTTGTTTCAGTTCATTGATTTTCATGCCGACAGTCTTCTTCTGTTCGGCGGCCACATTGCGAAAATCTGCCATCAGGGCAGTTATTTCGCCCTTCTTGCTCAAATACTTTAATCGCAGATTTTCTATCTCATCGGCATTTTTCGCCGACAAGTTATTTACCTCTTCAAGCAATTGCTCAATTTTGTCTAATAACATAATTGCGAATTAAATACAACTTTTACATTTCAGTCCGAAGAATATATGTCCGGCATCTTTTCTGACACACGGCAAGGCAATGCCTGCGTATCCGTAAATCATTGCAAAGGTAATGTTTTTTTGTGATAAATTCGGGAGCATATCGAAATAAAGTCGTAATTTTGCTGAAAATTTGGGAGACAACAAGTCTGTCTCAAAGATGGTCTTATGAGAAAAGGTTTTCTTTTTATTGTGTCGGCATTGGCCGTTGCCATTCTGATGGGTATTTCCGTACTTGGTTGCAACGACAAGAAACCTGTCGCCAATGATAACGACAACATAGACAGTACGGCAAACATTGTGGCTACAGACACCATGGAGCAAATCATCTCCGAAACGCCGATGCCGAAAGCTGCGGATGAATTGTTTGACGATTTCTTCTTCAACTTTGCAGCAAACAAAAAACTGCAACGAAAAAGAATAAAATTTCCATTGACAGTTACAAAAAGAAATGGAGTATCTACCATTACTGCCAAGCAATGGACCATTGACCATTTCTTTATGAAACAAGATTTCTATACACTCATCTTTGACAGTCCACGGCAGATGGACATAGTCAAAGATACAACTGTCAGCCACGTGACCGTTGAGAAAATCTACTTGAAAAAACATACAATAAAGCAATACATTTTTGACAGAGAAGACGGGCAATGGCAAATGACATCCATCAATTACGAAGATATGTCAAAAAGCGAAAACGCTTCTTTCCTGAACTTCTATTGTCATTTTGTAGCCGACTCAGCCTACCAAGTACAGAGTATCAATGACCCATTGCAATTTTCCGGACCTGACCCCGACAATGATTTCGGCACAATGAATGGTATTTTGGCTCCAGAACAATGGCCGTCCTTTGCACCTGAATTGCCACATGATGTAATATACAATATCCTTTATGGACAAAAATACGGCAAGAGCCAGCAAAAGATATTCATTATCCGGGGTATTGCCAATGGACTTGAAACAGAACTGACATTCAGAAAGAAAAATGGCCAGTGGAAACTAACAAAACTGATAATGTAATGAAAGAATATCAAAATTTCAGTTTACTGAACCACAATACATTTGGCATAGATGTCAAATGCGAGCACTTTGTCGATTTCCATAATGCAGAAGAAGTCGGTCCATTTTTCAAGGCACACGACCTACAAAACACACCGATACTCATCATTGGAAAAGGAAGCAACCTGCTGCTCACAAAAGATTTTTCAGGTTGGGTACTGCATTCTTCCATCAAGGGGAAACAAATGGTTGAAGCAAGCCACTCATCACAAGATATATACCTTCGCTGCGGATCGGGGGAAACTTGGGATGAGATTGTCAGTTATTGCATTGACAACAAGTGGTATGGCGCCGAAAACCTTTCGCTTATTCCTGGCGATGTAGGCGCAAGCGCAGTTCAGAACATCGGAGCTTATGGTACAGAAATCAAAGACCTTATTTCCGAGGTCGAGGCTATCGAGATCGCAACCGGAAAACCAGTAAAATTCTCCCACGACGACTGTCGCTACGGATATCGCGACAGCCGATTCAAGCATGATTGGAAGGATCTGTATTTCATAACGTACGTCACTTATAAATTTTCTAAGTCCTACTCGCCCGAAACGGGCTATGGCAATATCAGGTCATCACTTCAGGAACAGGGAATCTCCGCACCGACGCCAGTAGAGTTGCGTAATACTATCATTAAAATCAGACGCAACAAATTGCCAGATCCGGCAATAGAAGGAAATGCCGGAAGTTTTTTCATGAACCCGATAGTTGAGAAAAAGATTTTCCAAAATCTATTGGCTGACTATCCACAAATGCCGCACTACGCCATTGATGATAACCATGTCAAAATTCCAGCCGGATGGCTTATAGAGCAATGCGGATGGAAAGGGAAAACATTAGGCCGCGCAGGTGTTCACGACAAACAAGCACTTGTTCTGGTCAACAAAGGCGGGGCAACTGGCCAGGAAATTGTAGTCCTCTACAAAGCCATCATAACTGACGTAAAACAGAAATTTGGCATTGAAATTCATCCAGAGGTCAACGTAAAGTAATAACGACAAAAGAGAATGCAAGACAAGTTGCTCAAAGTTACGCTATTAGGAACGGGGACATCTGGAGGGGTGCCTTCTTTGGGATGCCATTGTCCTGTATGCAGAAGCATAAACCCCAAAGACAAAAGACTGCGGAGCGTTTGCTTGCTTGAAACAGCCACTACCCGTATACTAATAACCTGAGTTCGGGATAAGAAACGTTGTCAAACTTAACATTTCTGAAATTCAGCAAGGGGCATAACGAGTTTGCCATCCAGACTGCTTAGATGGCTATTGAT
>CAVHOL010000019.1:0-40794 GCA_963637655.1 bacterium
CGCGGCCGTCGGGCGAGGTCACGGTCTGCGCCGCCGCACTGAGGGCGGCGAGCAGCGTGAGCGCTGAAAACAATATCTTTTTCATTGCGTCTGGTGATGGTTTGTCAGGTGATAGGGGCAGGTATGGGTCACTGTTCGGCCACGATCATGGTCCAGTACTTGAGCAGCGGCACGGTGAAGACCACGTAGTCGCCCTCCTGACGGAAGGTGAGGGTCTCGGGAGCGCCGCCGATGCGGTCGGGCGATGCGGCCCAGAGCTTCTTCACGCCCTTGGCGCGGAGGCGCAGGGTGATGTCGCCGACGGCGGCGGGCTCGGGCTGCGAGCCGTCCATGTCGCGCCAGCTGAGGCTGTTGGCCTGGCTGAAGTTGAGCAGGTGTACCACGAGACGGCTGTCGCTCTGCCGTGCGAGGGTGGTGACGGTCTTGAGGCGCGGAGGCCAGGCGTTGAGGGTGACGCCGCTCTTGGAGGTGGCGATGTCGGCCGTGGTCTCGGTGGCGGCGTCGCGCAGCAGGTTCTGGTAGGCAGTGAGGAAGTCGTAGTAGGCGATGATGGCCGTCTGCAGGCTGTCGCTCATCTGTATGTCGGCGTAGGGGAAGTACTCGGAGGAGAGCATGTGGCCGTCGCCCAGTTCGAGGTGGGAGGCGCCGAGGGCGAACATGACGGCGTCGGTGAGCAGCACGCCCGGCGTGTTGAAGACGGGCTTCTTGTGGCCGTAGTCCATGTAGGCGGCGTAGACCTGTCCGAGGTGGGTGCCGGCCCAGGCGCGGTTGTTGTGGAGGATGTCGTGCAGGTCGGAGAACTGGTCTTCGCCGCTCCACAGCTCGGTGTACATGAAGTCGACGGCGCCGGTCTTGACGATCTTCTCCGAACCGTAGTTGGAGACGGCGTTCATGACGAGGCGCTTGTCCGGGTGGCGCTCCTTCATGGCCTTGATGAACGAGGCGTAGGCGACGGGGAAGTTCTTTACGCTGCCGTAGTAGTCGTAGTCGGTGCCGCGGTTGCCGAGCTGGTCGATGTGGAATCCGTCGAAGTCAAGGGCGGTGTACACCTCGTCGTTGCGGTCGCCGAGGTACTTCTGCCAGTCTTTGTCGGCGGGGTCGGTGAGATAGATGTCGCTCTTCCAGCTCTTGGAGAGCTGGTGGCGGTCCTTGTTGGAGTGTGTGGCATCGGTGTAGATGTACCACTGTTCCTGTACGCCGTCGTCGGCAGCGTCGTCGAGGACGCCGTAGCAGAGGTTGTAGAACATGGTCTTCATGCCCAGGGCGTGGCTCTGTGCGATGTAGTCCTTGACGACGGCGGTCGAGATGTCGCGGTTGGCGATGTCCTTGTAGGTGTCGAGCAGATGGCCGGGCGTGCCTCCGAGCGGCCAGTGGTGCTTGTACTGCCAGTCGTAGAACTGCAGTCCGTTGATGTGGCAGCGGGAGAGCAGCGACAGCTCGCGGCCGATGACCTCGGTGCTCTTGCTTTGGTCGTAGGTGGAGATGAAGCCGTAGCGCGGGTAGCGTGCCCAGTCGCTCGAGGCATCGACGGCTACGGTGGCGTAGACTGTCTCGGCGGAGGTGCCGTCGGCGGTGTAGACGTCGGCCATGTAGCCGGTGTAGTCGGTCGCGGGCAGGGTCCAGGTCCAGACGGTGGAGGAGAGGGCCTCGTCGGCTATGATGTCGGCACCGTGGCGGTAGCGCACGCGGGCGGAGGCAGGCAGAGTGCCGGCGAGGGTGAAGGTGACGGTCTGCCCGGGACTGTACACGGCCTTGTCGGTGGCGGCGTAGAGCGGGTTGGCGGCGGCAGTGGTGCGCACGGCGGGGGCGAGCACTTCGGTGGGCACGGTGGCCGGGTCGTTGTATGAGGTGGCGTCGTCGCTGCAGGCCAGAAGCAGCAGCGGTATGGCCAGGAGAATGGATTGCATTTTCATAAGGTTTTTTTAGTTTTTCGTTATCGTGACGGTTTCGTGGAGCTGGTCGAGCGTGACGGTGTAGGTGCCCGAGGAGAGGATCTTCCACTTGTAGTCGAGGTCGCCGACATTGACGGTGAGGTACTGCGACTTGAAGGTATCGTCGCTCTTGTCTACAAAGAGCATGTGCTCGGCCGAGCCGGTAGGTTCGGCATCGGGCGAAGCGGCCATGAACCAGGCGCCGTTCCAGTCGCTCTGGCGGTCGCAGGAGAACTTCATCTCGCCGGCGCTGAGCTGTCCTGTCCAGGTGAGGATGTAGGGACTGTCGCCTGCCTGCATGGGTGTGGCGTTGCCCAGATCCCAGCCGTTGGGTGTGGCGTCGCCCACGAGGTAGATGCAGGCGTAGGGGGTGAAGGGCCGCATCATCATGCGTTCCTTGCCGGCGCGTATGTCGACGCAGATCTTGTAGGCCTGTCCGGTCTCGCTGTCTTCGAGGTACCACTTGTTGTCAGGGTCGTAGCCGGAGACAAACTCCATGCTCTGGTCGGTGTAGGGAGCGTGCTGCTGGGTGGCCTTGTACATGTCTTCCCATGCGCCCTCGGCGGTGCCGAACTTGAACTCGCCGCCCACGCCCTGCTCGAAGGCGTAGCCCAGACGGAAGAGGAAGGGGTCGATGGCGTCGCGCGTCATCTCGACAAATCCCCATCCGGTGGCGTTGCCCACGAAGAAGAGGCGGTCGTAGAGGGGCTTGAGACCGTCGGTCTTGGTGATGGTGACGGTAGAGTCGAGCAGCGAGACAGTGACCTTGTAGTCGTGTGCCTCGCTGACGGTCCACTTGCCGTCAGGCTGGTCGTCGGAGGTGCGGAGCACGGGGCGGCCGTTCTCGTCGCGGTTGTAGGAGGGGAGGAACTGTCCGCGGGTGGTGATGAACTTGAGCTCGCCGGAGGTGAGCACGCCTTCCCATGTGAAGGTGCCGTTGGTGGTGCGGGTCATGGCGGTGGCGTTGTCGGCGCTCCAGCCGTTGGGCGTGGCGTCGCCGATGAGGTAGAGTGTGGAGGTGACGGGCGTGTAGGGTGTGGCCGAGAAGGACACGGTGGCCGTCTGGGTCTCCTCGGTGCCGCTGACCAGGGCGGTCACGCGGGCCTCGATGGCGGCGGGCTGTCCGGCGGTGCCGCCGAACTTGTCGAGGATGATGTTGTTGAGGTTCTCTACGTTGATGCTCCACGAGTAGGTCTGTGTCTGCTCGTCGACCACGGTGTAGGGCTGGGCGAATCCGGTGCCGGCCTTGGCCAGCTCGAGGCGGTAGGCGATGCGTGCGCCGGTGCCGTAGTTGTGGCCGGTGGTCCAGCTGAGCGTGACGGCGTCGCTGGCGTGCTGGGTCTCGTCGAGGGCGGTGACGGCCTGGTCGGCGGTGAGGGTGAGCTGGTCGCGTCCCTTGTCGGTCTCGCCGTAGTCCTGGTCGGAGCAGGCCGTGAAGGCCACGGTGCCGAGCAGCAGGGCCAGGAGGGTATATAGGTGTTGTCTCATCATGTGCTTGTTGTGTGATGTGTTTGTAGATGGTTGGGATTGTATATTCTACTGCTGCGGTGTATCAGTAGCCGGGGTTTTGGGTCATGAGGCTGTTGGCATCGATTTCGGTCTGCGGTATGGGGAAGAGCAGGCGGTCCTTGGTGGCGCGCGACTTGCCGATGGAGCGGAGGAACTTCAGGGCGTACTGTCCGTGGTCGAGGCGTATCATGTCAAACCAGCGGTGGCCCTCGAAGGCCAGCTCGATGCGGCGCTCATGGATGATCTTCTCGCGCATGTCGTCCTGCGAGAGTCCGGATACGTCGGGCAGGCCGGCGCGGCGGCGCACGATGTTGAGCGGCTCGGCGGCTTCGGCGGTGCGTCCCAGCTCGTTGAGGGCCTCGGCCTTCATGAGCAGCACATCGGCGTAGCGGTAGACGACAAAGTTGGCGGCGGAGGTGTTGTAGTCGGGCGATACCGACTTGGGCACGAGAAACTTGCGCACGTTGTAGCCCGTGGTGGAGTAGGTGCTCTTGTAGGCCATGCCGTCGAAGTCGGGGCAGCCCTCGTAGAGCACGGTGAGGTCGCGGCGCAGGTCGCCGTCCTCATACTGCGACATGAACTCGGCGGTGGGCTGGTTCCATCCGTAGCCGCCGGCCACGAATCCGGAGTTGCGCGGTCCCATGAAGGTGGAGAGCCAGCTCGACTGCGTGTCGCCCCAGAAGTTGTACTCGGTGTTGCCGGAGTACTGCACTTCGAAGATCGACTCGGCGCCGTTGTTGACGGTGGCGTCGAAGTTGTCGGTGTAGGCACACTTGGTGAGGTCGTAGCCCAGGGCGGTCACCTTGTCGCAGTAGTCGGCGGCCTTCTGGTAGTAGCCGTCGCGGTCGGGTGCGAGGGTGAGGCAGATGTCGGCGAGCATGGTGTAGGCGGCGTCGCGGGTGGCGCGGCCGAGGTTGTTGTCGTCGTACTCCGACTTGGCGGGCAGCAGGCCGGCGGCCTTCTCCGTGTCGTCGATGATCTGGGCGTAGACCTCGTCGGCAGTGTTGCGGGCGATGGCCGTGTTGTCGCCGGGCTTGAAGGGCACGAGGCGGAGGGGCACGCCGCCGTAGAGTCTGACGAGCACATAGTAGTAGTGGGCGCGCAGGAAGTAGGCTTCGCCGAGCGAGCGTGCCTGCAGGCTGCCCTTGGCGAGATCCTTGCCCTCAAGGGCGCTGATGAGTATGTTGCACTGTCCGATGCCCACCCATGGCGAGCGCCACATGTAGAGCGCCATGCCGTTGTCGCTCTGTGTGGTGAAGTTGGCGGCCTGTACGGTCTCGAGTCCGTCGGTGCCGCCTCCGGCGCCTACGACGCTGTTGCCGGCCACGATGTCGAGCGACCAGATGCGCTGGTTGTACATGTTGGACGACTGCAGGGGGCGGTAGCAGGCGTTGGCCATGGCTACGGCCACATCGTCGTCGATGGCCGTCTCGGGGTCGACGGTGTTCTTGGGGTGCTTCTCGAGGAAGTCGGAGCAGGAGCAGAGCGCACCTGCGGTGAGGAGGCAGAGCGCCAGCGATATGATTTTTTTCATGATGGTGCGTGGTTTAGAAGTTGACGTTGAGCCCGATGTTGAACGTGCGCGATACGGGATAGTTGGAGAGGTCGATGCCGTTGGTGCCCACCTCGGGGTCGAAGCCGGAGTAGCCGGTGATGGTGGCGACATTCTCGCAGGAGAGGGTGATGCGCGCCGAGGTCATGGTCAGGCGGCGCAGCCATGTCTTGGGCAGGTCGTAGGAGAGCGATATGGTCTTCAGACGGAGGTAGGAGCCGTCCTCTACGAAGCGGTCGCTGACGCGGTTGTTCTGGTTGGGGTCGCCGTAGACGGCGCGCGGCATGGAGTTGCTCGTGCCTTCGCCGTGCCAGCGCGAGAGCACGTCGGTCATCTGGTTGTAGGCGGCCGACATGCCGGTGAGGTCGATCTTGTTGGCGTTGAAGATCTTGTTGCCGGCCACGCCCTGGAGGTAGATGCCCAGTTCGAATCCCTTCCACGAGAGGGTGTTGCCCATGGAGAAGATATGGGTGGGGTTGGGGTTGCCCAGCACGGTGCGGTCGTCGTCGTTGATGATGCCGTCGTTGTTGAGGTCCTTGAAGCGGATGTCGCCCGGCTCGGCTCCCGACTGTATGGCGTGCTGCTCCACCTCCTGCTGGTTCTGGAAGATGCCGTCGGTGACGTATCCGTAGAACACGTTGATGGGGTAGTTGTTGGCCAGCATGGTGACGTAGGAGTTGTTGACCATGTTGATGTAGTAGGGCACGTCGCTGTTGAGGCTGCGTATGCGGTTGCGGTTGTAGGTGTAGACGATGTTGGTCTCCCAGCGCAGGGGGCGGTCGATGTTGACCGTGTTGAGGGTCACCTCGAAGCCGGTGTTGCGCACCTTGCCCGCATTGGTGTAGGTGGTGGAGGTGTCCTCAAATCCCGATGTGATGGGGATGGAGGCCTTGACGAGCATGTCGGTGGTGTTCTTGATGTAGTAGTCGAACGACAGGTG
Organism: bacterium; assembly: GCA_963637655.1. GTDB lineage: Bacteria > Bacteroidota > Bacteroidia > Bacteroidales > Bacteroidaceae > Prevotella. Next base: position 5,933 of record CAVHOL010000019.1, read on the forward strand.
TACGCGCGAGGCGAAGAGGGTGGCGTCGATACCGATGTTGGTCTGTGCCACCTGCTCCCAGTGTATGCTGGGGTTGGCCAGGGTGGTGGAGACGAGGGCGCTCTGCTCGGTGTCGGTCTTGCCGAAGGGGTAGACGCCGGTGTCGTAGGAGGCGAGGTAACTGTAGTTGCCTACGCTGGCCTGGCTTCCGGTGACGCCGTAGCCCACGCGCAGCTTGACGTCGGAGACGACCTTGTTTTCAGGGAACCACGGTTCCTCCGATGCGCGCCATGCGAAGGAGACGGAGGGGAAGGTGCCCCAGCGGTTGCTGCTTCCGAAGCGGCTCGAACCGTCGCGGCGCAGGGTGGCGGTGAGGAGGTAGCGGTCGGCGTACTCGTAGTTGAGTCGGGCCATGTAGGAGAGCAGGGCCCACTCGGTCTCGTTGCCGCCGATGGAGTACATCTTCTGTCCGTTGTCCATCTCGTGTACGTTGGCATAGGCGAAGACGTTCTTCTGGGCGTTGAGGTAGTCGAAGTTGTTCCACTGGGCCGAGGTGCCGGCCATGAGTCCCACGTGGTGCTTGCCGGCGAAGGTGTGGTCGAAGAGGAAGTAGTTGTCCCAAAGGTAGGTGAACGACTTGTTGTCGCTCTTGTAGCGGCTGCTTTCTTCTACGGGCAGGGCTTTCCATGCGTACTTGGGCGTGTAGTTGTCGTAGTACCAGAACTTGGCGTCGAGTCCGAAGGTGCTCTTGAACTTGAGCCAGCGGGTGAAGGCGATCTCTGCGGTGACGTTGCCCAGGAAGTTGTAGCCGCTGGTCTTCTGGCTGTCGGTCTGGGTGGGTCCGATGGGGTTGCGTATGCTGCCGTACCACAGGGTGTTGCCCTCGGGTCCCGACCATTCGCCCGACTCGTCCTTGACGGCCACGACGGGCAGCGAGCGGTAGGTGTTGCCCAGGTCGTAGCTGCCCTGCTGCTTGCGGTCGGCCGAGACGGTGACGTTGGTCGACATCTTGAGCCAGCGCAGCACCTGTGCGTCGGAGTTCTGCTGGAAGGTGAAGCGGCGGTACTTGACGCTGCTCACGATGCCGGTCTGGTCGAGCAGGCCGCCGGAGACGTAGTAGTGGGCCTTGTCGCTTCCGCCGGAGTAGCTGACGGTGTAGTTCTGCATGTATCCGGTGCGGAACAGCTCGTCTATCCAGTCAGTGCCGGCGCCGAGCGTCGAGGGGTCGGTCCACTCGGGGTTGAGGGCGTTGCCCGAGGCCGACATCATCTCGTTGTTGAGGGCGGCATACTGTGAGGCGTTGAGCATCTTGGGCAGACGGGTGGCGTTCTGCACGGCGAGGTTGGCCGAGAAGGAGAGCTGGCCCTTGCCCTCGCGTCCCTTGCGGGTGGTGATCATGATGACGCCGTTGGCGCCGCGCGAACCGTAGATGGCCGTGGCCGAGGCGTCCTTGAGCACGTCGAGGCGCTCCACGTCGGCCATGTTGATGGCGTTGATGCCCAGGTCGGTGGGTATGCCGTCGATGACGACGAGCGGGTCGCAGTTGTTGATCGAACCGAGTCCGCGCACCTTGATCGATACGTTGTCGCCCGGCTTGCCGGCGTCTACTACCTGCAGACCGGCGATCTTGCCCTGTATGGCCTGTCCGATGTTGGCCACGGGCGCATCGGCGATGTCCTTGCCCGAGAGCGAGCCGACGGCGCCGGTGAGGTCTTTCTTCTTCATCACGCCGTAGCCCACGACGACCAGTTCGCTGAGCGTGTGCACGTCTTCGCTGAGCACGATGTCGAGCGTCTGCTTGCCCCCTACGGCTACGGTCTTGTCGCTGTAGCCTACATAGGAGATGACGAGGGTGGCATTGTCGGGTACGGACAGACGGAAGTGTCCGTCGATGTCGGATACGGTGGCGTTGGAGGTGCCCTTTTGCTTGACGGAGGCGCCGATGACGGTTTCGCCCGATGCGTCGCGCACGGTGCCCTGCACGGTGCGGTTCTGCGCGAGTGCCCCGAGCGGTGTCATGGCGAGCATGAGACAGGCGGCCACGACTGCGGCGGGGCGGCGATGGTTGTAGTGTGTCATAATATAAGGTTTTTAGATTTTTGTACGGATGGGAAGCGGTGCAGACCGGGTCTGCCCGGTGGCTACTTGGCGTAGCGCACCACGATGCGGCGGGCCTTCGAGCAGTCGGCCTCGGGTATCTCGACCGTAGCGCAGCGCCTGGAGGCATCATAGGCGACCGTGGTGCTCTTGCCGTCGACGGTGGCCGAGAGCGGACGGGCGCTGCCCAGTATCTGCAGCGTGTAGGAACGGCGCGCGGGGGCCTTGTCCGACACGCCCTGGCGGGCGGCGACGGTGTAGACGGTGCGGCCGCGGCCCTGCTTCTGGGTCAGGGCGGTGGTGGCGTAGCGGGTGGCGTAGTCGGCGTTGTCGCCGTCGTCCTCATAGAGTGAGGCGCTGCCGTCGGCACCGGCCACGGCCTGCAGTACCATGTGGGCGGGACGCGAGGTGACGTGCATCACCGTGTCGGGCAGGCAGGGGATGATGGCTCCCTGGCGGATGAAGTAGGGTATCTGCCGGTCGGTGAGCGACATGGTGCGCTCGCACGGTCCTGTGACGGTCTCGCCGGTAGCGGCGCTCCACCACTGGCCCTCGGGCAGCCATACGGTCTTGCGGGTGAGGCGGTCGGCGTCGGGCTTCGACGTGACGGGGGCCACGAGGATGTCGTCGCCGAAGAGGTACTCGCTGTCGTAGGTGTAGGCTTCCTCGGCCTCGGGATAGTCGTAGTAGAGCGGACGGCAGATGGAGATGCCCGTGTCGTAGGTCTTGCGGGCCATGGTGTAGATGTAGGGGAAGAGCGAGTAGCGCAGCCGCACGGCCTCACGCATCAGGGGAAAGTTGGGGAAGTGCCACATGCGGCGCTCTATGCGCGGGTCGTTGGTGGCGTGGGTGCGGAAGATGGGGGTGAACACGCCGAACTGTATCCAGCGCAGCACGAGGTCGGGGTCGTTGACCAGATCCTCGGTGGTGAAGGCGTGGCCGCCGAGGTCGTGTCCCCAGTAGCCGTAGCCTACGTTGGAGGCCGTGGCGGTGAAGTAAGGCTCGAAGTCAAGGGCGTCGTAACTGATGAGGGCGTCGCCCGAGAAGCCTATCTGGTAGCGGTGGCTGCCCATGCCGCCCCAGCGGTGGAAGATGAGCGGACGGCGGCCGGTGCGCTTGGCGGCCTCGTTGTAGAACACGTGGTTGCACCAGAAGGTCTCGCCCAGTGCGGGCGTGAAGTGGCTGGTCAGATGCTGCTGCCAGTCCATCCACCAGAAGTCTACCCCCTCGGCCTCGTGCTCGCGCAGAATGCGGGTGAAGAGCGAGGTGGTGAAGTCGGGATAGTCCATGGCCCATGCGATGCGCCGTCCGCCGTCGGTGAGGTAGCGTCCGCCGAGATCCCGCTTCATGGCGGTGAAGTACTGGGGCGACTCTATGCTGTCGACACCGTCGGCGGGATGGAGGTTGAGGGCGGTGTGCAGTCCGCGGGCGTGCATTTCGGAGAGCAGTCCGCTGGGGTCGGGCAGGAGGTTGTAGTTCCACGACCAGCCGGTCCATCCGCCGCGTCCCTCAGACTGGCTGGAGGCCTGGCCGTTCCAGTGCCAGTCCATGTCGAGTATCATCACGTCGGCGGGTATGCGGTTGGTCTCCAGGTCTGACATGATGGCGCGGTAGTCGTCGGCCGAGTAGGAGGAGTACTTGCTGTACCAGTAGCCGAACACGTAGTCGGGCGGAAGGGGTATGCGTCCGGCTATGCGGGTGTAGTCGGCGACGGCCTGGCGGTAGTCGTGGCCGTAGCCCAGCAGGTAGATGTCCATGGCGGTGGTGTCGGTGCGCTCGGTCCACCAGTCGTAGCCTACGCTGCTCTCGTGGGCGAAGGCAAGCGAGCGCGACTCGTCGGCGCGGAGGTGGTTCCAGGAGTCGTCGATGGCGGCCCATCCCGAGCGTGACACTACGCCGTCCTCCATGCGCGAGCGCCACGACTGGCCGGGACAGCCGTCGAGCGTGCGGCAGGTGCCCTTGAGGTTGAGCGGGTCGGGCTTGCCGGGATACCACTCTGCGGTGCTGCCGCCGTTGGCGACGGTGACGGAGAGGTGGGCGGGCGAGGCCGGCACGGTGCGGGGGTCGGTGCCCTTGCGGTAGCGCAGGCTGAGATGGCTGGTGGTGATATAGAGGCAGGTGTCGTCCTCGGTACGGGTGTATGCGGGTACGGGCAGGCGGCGGTTGACGACGGTGAAGGTGGGGCGGTCTTCGAAGTGTGCGCCGGCACTGTACTCTACGCGTATCATCTGTGGCGTGAGGACGGTGAAACGTGCGCCGCCGCATACCACTACGGCCTTGGGGTCGGCCTTGGGGTCGGGCGTATCGGTGTTGCCGCTGGCGGCACGGCCGGCGATGACGGCACTTGCGATGACGGCAAGCAGGCCGAGACGGCGGATGGACATAAACTGGGGATGGCCGTTGTTCATAGAGATGTGGTTTTTAGAATGTGGTTTTCAGTAATGTATGGCTTTGGGTCATTAGGCGGAAAACGTGCGGCACACGGCCGCCGCTTTTGTCGTAGTGCAAAGATAGGCGTTTCGGTCTGTAAAAGTGCGCCAAAGTACGATATAAGTACACAGTAAATTTCCAATCTTCAGACAAACTGCTGAAACACAGTGTGATAAGTTGTCGGAAAAAAAGACTGATGTACATCGGCAAAAAAGGAGAAATGTGGCCGGTCTGCAGAAAAACCGGTGCAAAGGTGTGCCGGAACGGCGGAATCTTAGTATATTTGCAGCATCGCCGTCACAATGCGGGCGGCATATCCGGACGGTCAGAAAATCCCGTCCGAAATGACAATCTATCCGAAAACCTGAAAATCTGAATGCACATGAACATTGTCTTCCGTCTTGTCCTGCTCCTTGCCGTCTTTGCCGCCCCGGTCTGCAGTCCGGCCGCAGAGACTGCCGCTTCGCTCATCGCACGCCTCGACAGTGTCATCGCCGGGGTCGACCAGTTGCATGCCCATAAGGAATCCCGCATACGGGCCTTGCGCGAGTCGCTCGCGGCTTCGCGCAGTGTGGAAGACCGCATCGCCAGCTGCCTCGACCTCTACCGCGAGTACGAGGTCTACCAGTTTGACTCCGCCTTTGCCTATGTGCAGCGGGCCGTGACGCTCTCGCTGGCATCGGGCAACCGCGACCGTATCGACGAGAGCCGTATCGGCAAGGCACACCTGCTCTCGCTCGGCGGACTCTACCACGAGGCCGTGAGCGAGCTCGACAGTATCGACTATGCCACGCTGGCGCCCATACTGCGGTTCGACTACGTCATGGCCTACTTCTACGTCTATCTCTACTGGAGCGACTACTGCAGCGATCCGGTATATGCGCCCCGCTACCGTGCCCAGGCTATTGCATGGATGCGCCGCGCCTATCCGCTCATCGACCGCCGTCGGCCGGAGAGTGCGTACTTCCTCGGCGAATACCATGTGTATGTGGAGCCCGACAACCGCAAGGCACGCGCCTACTATCTGCAGGCCGTGCGCAGCCTGCCCGAGGACAGCCGCGTCTACGCCATGGCCACCTATGCCGTGGCCAACAACTACAGTGCCGCCGGCGACATGGACAACTATGAGCGCTTTCTCGTGCGCTCGTGCATCAGCGACATCGTCTGCTGCACGCGCGACAACATGGCGCTGCCCGACCTGGCCATGTACCTCTACAACGGGGAGCATGCCGACGTGCAGCGGGCCGAACTCTATATCGCTGCGGCCATGAGCGCGGCCAAACGCTACAACAACCGTCTGCGCATACTTGAGATCTCGCAGAAGCTCCCGCTCATCGTCGATGCCTACAAGCAGACCGTCACCCGGCAGAACAGGGTGCTGCGCATGGCGTCGGCCGTGGCCGTGGTGCTGATGCTCTCGGCCGTGGTGCTGCTCTACTTCTATGTGCGGCAGAACAGGCAGCTCTCGTCCAAGCGCCGCGAACTGTCGGGGTCAAACGCCCAGCTGCATACGCTCAACGACCGTCTGCACACGCTCAACGACCGTCTGCTCTCGACCAATGTGCGGCGCGAGCGGCTCGCCAAGCTCTATATCGACCTCTGTGCCGACTTCATCGACCGGCTGAGCCGCTTCGAACTGCTGGTGCGCCGCAAGATCAAGGCCGGACAGATACAGGACCTGCTCTCGATGGCCTCCTCGTCGCGGCTCTCCGAGCAGGATGCCGCCGCCTTCCTCGTGCAGTTCGACCGTGCTTTCCTCGACCTCTATCCTGCCTTTGCCGACGAGCTCAACGCCCTCTTGCGCCCCGAGTGCCGCATCGCCCCGCAGTACGAGAACCGGCTCACCACCGAGCAGCGCATCTTCGCCCTCATACGCCTGGGCGTGAAAGACAGTGCCGAGATCGCCGCCCTGCTCTTCTATACGCCCCGCACGATATACAACTACCGCTCGGCCTTCAAGAGCAAGGCCATAGACCGCGACGCCTTCGAGGACAATGTGGCGCGGCTGTGTACGGTGATATAAGGCGTGTTCTAAAAATTGCCTTTGATAATGCGTGGAATTTTTAGAACCCGCCTATATTCTCTTGAGCCACAAGTCCATGAATCTGTCGTAGATGATGTATCCCTCCGCTTTCCGGTATACCAGTTCTTTGTCTTCCAGCACTTTGAGAGCGGCCTTCACGCTGCTGGCGCCGCTCAACTTGTGCTTCTTGATAAACGTACCTGCGGTAGGCTGTGCTACGATGCCGTCCTTGGCGATGGCCTTGAGGAGGGAGAACTGGTTTTCGGTGAAGAACTGTACCATACTCTCAAATTGCGGTTCTCTTCCCTCGAGAATGGAAAGCAGGGAGGCGTTGACCTGCCCGGTTTCACAGACTGAGGTTTCTGTCTCATAGAGGCGGTTCATGATGCACTGGATGTACCATGTATGTCCGTCGAACAAACGGTAGACATGCTCAAAGACGGTCTTTGAAAGGTCGCCGCCTTTCGCTTTGAAGAAATTCTGGCAGAAATCATAGTAGGTGCCGCACTTCAAGGCTTTCAGTCCCATCATTTCCGTACTTTGGTAGAAAGGGTGTTTCGGCGAACCGAAGATGTCGGACATCAGGTGGAATTTGCTGCCCGAAAAGATGAAGTGTACGTGTTGGGCAAACTGGATGTAGGAGCGAAGCAGGGCTTCTGTCCCCTTTTCGGGATATTCCGCTATCTGCTGAAATTCGTCGATGGCGATGTACACTTCCTTGCCGCTCTCGTTGAGATAGCGGAAGATATTGCGGAGGGTGATGTCTTCCTGTGCGGGCTCTACTGTGATGGAAACGCTTGGCTCTCCGGTCAGCGGATCCATGCTGAATACCGGACGCAAGGCACTGAAGAACGCAAGGGCCTTCTCGATGAATGTGGCGTTCTTGCGTACAATGTCGTTGATGACCGTCACGCCGAGCTGTTGTGTGAAGTCGTTGAGGTCCTTGGTCGCAAAGATGTCGAGGTAGAGGCATACGGCATCCTGGCTCTCTTCCCGCAGACGGTAGAACGTGTTCTTGATGAGGCCGGTCTTGCCGATTCTACGGGGAGAGACGAGCGTGACGTTTCTTCCGTTCTTCAAGTGTGACAGCAGGGCCTTGGTCTCGGTCTCCCTGTCGCAGAAGTACTCAGGACTTTCGTACCCTTGATAGACGAAGGGATTGGTCAATTTCTTGTGGCTTAGTCGCATACGTCATTACAACTTTTATGTTACAACTTTTATGTAATGGCAAAGGTGCGACTATTTTTTGGAATATACAAGCGAAAAACCGATAAAAACAAGGGACTGTACTCCTGACTAGAGTACAGTCCCTCTCTTGATACATATACGAAAAGGCATCAGGGACTCACGTCTCCGATGGCATGAAATGCCTGTGTGGTCTTGTTCTTCTTTTGCGGACGGGGTGCTATTCCTCTCCGCGTCCGAAGAACTTGTCTATGTCAGTGGCGGCCTTGTGTCCGCTGGCCATGGCGCGCACCACGAGCGAGGCACCGCTGGCGGCGTCGCCGGCGACGAACACGTTGGGTCCGAACTGCGGCTGCTCGGGGCGGAGGAAACCCATGGCCAGAAGTGCCAGCTCGCACTTGATGACCTCTGGCTTGCCGGCGGGCTCCATGAGCGGGCGTCCGCCTTCGGGGTTGGGCTTCCAGGTGATCTCCTGCACGCGCACTCCGGTGAGGCGTCCATTCTTGTCGCCGATGAACTCGAGCGAGTTGATGTTCCAGCGGCGGGTGCATCCCTCCTCGTGCGACGAGGTGGTCTTGAGCGTGCGGGGCCAGTTGGGCCACGGGTTCTTCGGGTCTTCGGGTCCTTCTACGGGCCGGGGCATGATCTCTATCTGCGTGACCGACTTGCAGCCCTGGCGGTGTGCGGTGCCGATGCAGTCGCTGCCGGTGTCGCCGCCGCCGATGACGAGCACGTCCTTGCCCTTGGCGCTGACGAGCTGGTCTTTGGTGAACTCCATGCCGGCGAGTATGCGGTTCTGCTGCGAGAGCATCTCGAGGGCGAAGTGTACGCCGCGCAGCTCGCGGCCGGGTATCTTGAGGTCGCGTGCGGTGGGTGTGCCGGTGGCGATGACGTAGGCGTCGAAGCCTTCGGGCAGGCTGGCGGGGTCTACCGGGGTGTTGTAGCAGAAGGTGATGCCCTCCTGCTCGAGCAGGGCGATGCGGCGGTCGATGATGGCCTTGTTGAGCTTGAAGTTGGGTATGCCGTAGCGGAGCAGTCCGCCGGCGCTCTCGTTCTTCTCGTATACGGTGACGAGGTATCCCTTGTGGTTGAGGCGGTTGGCGGCGGCGAGTCCGGCGGGTCCCGATCCGATGACGGCCACCTTGAGTCCGTTGCGGTGGGGTATCTCTACGCGGACGTAGTTTTCCTGGAAGGCATGCTCGGTGATGGCGCACTCGTCTTCGCGGTTGGTGGTGGGCTCGTGGTCCATGAGGTTGAGCACGCAGGCCTTCTCGCAGAGTGCGGGGCAGATGCGTCCGGTGAACTCGGGGAAGTCGTTGGTGGCGTTGAGCAGGCGGTAGGCCAGTTCCCAGTCGCCCTTGTAGAGGGCGTCGTTCCACTCGGGGGGCTTGTTGCCCAGCGGGCAGGCCCAGTGGCAGAAGGGTACGCCGCAGTCCATGCAGCGTGATGCCTGTTGTCGGCGGTCATTGCTGTTGAGCGTCTGCTCCACTTCGCCGAAGTCGTGGATGCGGTCGTGTATGGGGCGGTAGCCCGCCTCCTTGCGGTGTATGGTAAGAAAAGCCTTGGGGTTTCCCATTTTTTTTGTTGTTTGTTTGCGGCGGGGACGTCGGGTCCCCGCCTGTGGTATTTTCTTGATGTTGTCAGGACACGCGTGTGTGCCGTTAGTAGTCGCGCTGCATGTCGGCGATCTTCTGCTGGAGCTTCTTGACCTGTTCCTCCTGGAGCACGCGTTTGTACTCGATGGGGACGATCTGCACGAACTCCTCGACGTAGTGGTTCCAGTCGTCGAGCATGGTGCGGGCCAGTTTCGATCCGGTGTAGAGGTAGTGCTGTCGGATGAGCTCGTGCAGCTCCTTGCGGTAGTTGGAGTCGTCGACGAGATTGATTTCGACCATGTCCATGTTGCAGAAGTAGTCGAAGTTGCGGTTCTTGTCCCAGACGTAGGCCACGCCTCCCGACATGCCGGCGGCGAAGTTGCGTCCGGTCTCTCCGAGCACGACGACGCGTCCGCCGGTCATGTATTCGCAGCAGTGGTCGCCGGCGCCCTCGATGACGGCGGTGGCGCCGGAGTTGCGCACGCCGAAGCGCTCGCCCACCTTGCCGTTGATGTACAGCTCGCCGCTTGTGGCGCCGTAGAGTCCGGTGTTGCCGGCGATGATGTTGTCCTCGGCGGCGAAGTTGCTGCGTATGGGCGGCAGTATGGAGATGCGTCCTCCGGAGAGTCCCTTGCCGAAGTAGTCGTTGGCCTCGCCTTCGAGCTTGAAGTCGATGCCGCTGACGAGGAAGGCGCCGAAGCTCTGTCCGGCGGAGCCTTTGAACTTGACGTTGACGGTCTTGTCGGGCAGTCCTTCTTCGCCGTAGCGCCCGGCGACGAGTCCGCTGAGCATGGCTCCCGTGGCGCGGTCGGTGTTCTTGATGGCGAAGTCGAGGTTGACCTCGTCCTGGTGTTCTATGGCGCGGCTTGCCCCGCGTACGAGCTGCTGGTCGAGCACGTCGCCGAGCTCGTGCTTCTGCTCGGTGGTATGGTGGAGCGGGCAGCTGCCCTCCTCGCGGTGGAGCAGGCGGGAGAAGTCGAGCATGGCGGCCTTGGTGCCCGGCTTGGCGGGCTTGCGCACGATGAGCTCGGTGTGTCCTACGATGTCGTTGAGGCTGCGGTAGCCCATCTGTGCGAGGTACTCGCGCACCTCCTGGGCCACGAAGGTGAAGTAGTTGACGAGGTACTCGTAGCGTCCGCGGAAGTGGGCGCGCAGTTTCTCGTCCTGTGTGGCCACGCCCATGGGGCAGGTGTTGAGGTTGCACTTGCGCATCATGACGCATCCCAGCACGATGAGCGGTGCGGTGCCGAAGGCGTACTCCTCGGCGCCGAGCAGGGCCATGAGCACGACGTCGCGTCCGGTCTTCATCTGTCCGTCGACCTGGAGGCGCACCTGCGGGCGCAGTCCGTTCTTGACGAGTGTCTGCTGGGTCTCGCTGAGTCCGATCTCGGGCGAGATGCCGGCGAAGCGCATGCTCGATGCGGGGCTGGCGCCCGTTCCGCCCTCTGCGCCGGAGATGACGATGAGGTCGGCCTTGGCCTTGGCCACGCCGGCGGCGATGGTGCCCACGCCGCTTTCGGCGACGAGCTTGACGCTGATGGCGGCCTTGGGGTTGACGTTCTTCAGGTCGAAGATGAGCTGTGCGAGGTCTTCTATGGAGTAGATGTCGTGGTGGGGCGGGGGGGAGATGAGCGAGATGCCGGGTATGGAGTGGCGGGTCTTGGCGATGACCTCGTTGACCTTGAATCCCGGGAGCTGTCCGCCCTCTCCGGGCTTGGCGCCCTGTGCGACCTTGATCTGTATCTCTTCGGCGTTGACGAGGTACTCGGTGGTGACGCCGAATCGTCCGGAGGCCACCTGCTTGGTCTTGCTGGAGAGCGAGATGCCGTCGACGGTGGAGTGGAAGCGCTCGCTGAGCTCGCCGCCCTCGCCGGTGTTCGACCGTGCGCCGAGCTTGTTCATGGCCAGTGCGATGGCCTCGTGGGCTTCCTTGGAGAGTGCGCCGAACGACATGGCGCCGGTCACGAAGTGGCGCACGATGTCTTCTACGGGTTCCACCTCGGCGATGTCGATGGGCTGGCGGCGGAAGTCGAGGAAGTCGCGCAGGAAGATGGGGTCGGCCTTCTCGTCGACGGCCTGTGCGAAGCGCTTGTAGGTGTCGTAGTTGCCGGTGCGTGTGGCGAGCTGCAGGGTGGCGATGGTCTCGGGGTTCCAGGCGTGGCGTATGCCGTCGAGCCGGTAGTGGAACTGTCCGAGGTTGGGCAGGAAGTCGGCCTTGAGGTCGGGTGCGAAGGCCTTGTCGTGCAGTTTGACGGCATCGCGGGCGATGGTCTCGAGCCCGATGCCGCCTACGGTGCTGGTGGCGGTGCCGAAGTAGGTCTTGAGCAGCGACTCCGAGAGGCCGATGCTCTCGAATATCTTTGCGCCGCGGTAGGAGCGTATGGTGGAGATGCCCATCTTGGCCATGATCTTGAGCAGGCCTTTCTTGACGGCCTTGATGTAGTTGGCTTCGGCCGTGGCGTAGTTTTCCTGTATCTTGCCGCGCTTGACGAGGTCGTCGAGTATGGCGTAGGTGAGGTAGGGGCAGAGGGCGGATGCGCCGTAGCCGAGCAGCAGGGCGGCGTGCATCACTTCGCGTATCTCGCCGCTCTCGACGATGAGGGCGGTCTGTACGCGCTTGCCTACGGAGATGAGGTAGTGGTGTACGGCGCTCACGGCGAGCAGCGAGGGTATGGCGGCGTGGTCTTTGTCGACGCCGCGGTCGGAGAGTATGATGTAGTTGTAGCCGTCGTCGACGCTGCGCTCGGCGTCCTTGCAGAGTTGGTCGATGGCTTCGCGCAGTCCGTCCTCGCCGCGGTCGCAGGGGAAGATGGTCTGCAGCTTGACGGTGTTGAATCCCTTGTAGCGTATGTTGCAGAGGATGTCGAGCTGGGTGTTGGTGAGTATGGGGTGGGGCAGGCGCACCATCTTGCAGTTGGACTCGTCGGGATTGAGTATGCCTGACCCTACGCGGCCGATATACTCGGTGAGCGACATGACGAGCGACTCGCGTATGGAGTCGATGGCGGGGTTGGTGACCTGGGCGAACTGCTGGCGGAAGTAGTTGAAGAAGATCTGCGGGCGCTCGCTGATGACGGCCAGGGGCGTGTCGTTGCCCATCGAGGCGGTGGGTTCCTGTCCGTTGACCGACATGGGCACGATGGTGCCGTCGACGTCTTCGTTGCCGAAGCCGAACATGGTCTCGTAGCGCAGCAGGTCGGGCACGGCGTTGTCTACCTTGCGTCCGGAGCGCAGCTTCTCGAGCTGTATGCGGTTGGTGGAGAGCCACTGGCGGTAGGGGTGGGCCTTGGCGAGGCGCTCCTTGATCTCGCCGTCGTAGTAGATGCGGCCTTCCTGGGTGTCGACCAGGAGTATCTTGCCGGGCTGCAGGCGTCCCTTCTCGGCGATCTCGGTGGGGTCGAAGTCCATGACGCCCACCTCGGAGGCCACGACCATGGTGTCGTTCTTGGTGATGGTGTAGCGTGCGGGGCGCAGGCCGTTGCGGTCGAGCATGCCGCCGGCGTAGCGTCCGTCGCTGAAGAGGAGGGCGGCGGGGCCGTCCCACGGCTCGTTGAGTATGGAGTGGTATTCGTAGAAGGCCTTGAGGTCTTCGGGTATGGGGTTCTTGTCGTTGAAGCTCTCGGGCACCATCAGGGCCATGGCGTGGGGCAGGGAGAGTCCGCTCATGACGAAGAACTCGAACACGTTGTCGAGCGACGCCGAGTCTGACATGTCGGGCTGGATGACGGGCGAGATGTCGCGTATGTCGCCGAGGGCTTCGCTCGAGAGCACCGACTCGCGTGCGCTGAACCACAGGCGGTTGCCGCGTATGGTGTTGATCTCGCCGTTGTGGGCCAGGAGGCGGAAGGGCTGTGCGAGGCTCCAGGTGGGGAAGGTGTTGGTGGAGAAACGGGAGTGTACCAGGGCGAGTCCCGAGGTGAAGTAGTTGTTGGTCAGGTCGGGGTAGTACTGTCGTACCTGCATGGAGGAGAGCATGCCCTTGTATACGATGTTGCGGCTCGAGAGCGAGCAGATGTAGAAGTCCTTGTCTGCGACGCGCCGCTCGATCTTCTTGCGGATGAGGTAGAGGGTGCGCTCGAAGACGGGCACCTTGTCGTCGGTGACGCCCGTGACGAACACCTGGCGGATGGCCGGTTCGGTGGAGAGGGCGGACTCGCCGAGGCAGTCGGGGTTGGTGGGCACGTTGCGCAGGTGCATGAGCGAGAGGCCCTCGCGCTCTATCTCCTCGATCATGACGGAGAGGATGGCCTGCTGGCGCACGGGGTCTTTGGGCAGGAAGACGAGTCCGGTGCCGTACTTGCCTTTCTCGGGTACGGGTATGCCCTGCAGCAGTATGAACTCGTGCGGTATCTGCAGCATGATGCCTGCGCCGTCGCCGGTCTTGTTGTCCGCGCCTTCGGCACCTCTGTGCCTCATGTTCTCGAGTACGCGGAGGGCATTGTCGACGAGGTCGTGGCTCTTGTTACCGTGTATGTTGACCACCATGCCGACGCCGCACGCGTCGTGTTCGTAGCTTCCGTCATACAATCCTTTTGCCCCGCCGTGGCTCTCTGCGGGCACGGTGAGGTTGTGTTCAATTCCCATTTCGTATAGCATTTAATAAGTAAAAACTTGGAAAGTTTGTCTATTTGGCTGCAAATTTACAAATTTACTTTCAAAGCAGCCCCGCTTTATCGTTTTTTTCGTATAACGGAGGTATATATTTGCAGTCTGGCGGCGTTTTGCGGCTGTCTGTTGAAGAATGCGGATGAAAATGCCCGCCGCTGGGGTGTATCTCACGCAAAAGCAGTAATTTTGCATGCTGAACGCTTTTTTGTCGTCGGCGGGACACCGCACCTGTACGGGGAAAAAGCGTCAAAACAGGATTTGACAATGCGTGGGATTTTTCAGAACACGCCATAAAATATTGTTTGATGGAAAATGTAGAAGTGATGGTGATACTCTTCATCATCGTCATCGTGGGCTATGCGGCCAACAAGCTCGGGTATATGGGCGGCGATTTCGACCGCCGACTGTCGTCGATCGTCATCACGTTTGCCTGTCCGGCGCTGGTGCTGTCGTCGGTGATGGGCGACGAGCTGCCCGACCGCTCGCTCATCCTTCCCCTGCTCGGCGTGGGGTTTCTCACGTACATCGTCCTGACGGCGGTGTCGCTGGTGCTGCCGCGGGCCGTCACTGCCGACCGCGACGAGCGGGGCATTGTCGGGTTTGCCGTCATGTTTGCCAATGTGGGGTTTATCGGCTACCCCATCGTGGCCTCCATCTTCGGCCATAAGGCCGTGTTCTACGCGGCGCTGCTCAATATGCCCAACACGTTCTTCATCTTCACCGTGGGCGTGATGCTTGTCAAGGGCGAGTACGGCCTGCGGCAGTTCAGCCCGCGCGTGCTGCTGTCGCCGGCGCTGCTGGCTGCCGTGCTGGCTGCCGTGCTGGTGGCGCTGGGCGTGCGCACGCCGCACATCATCGCCGAACCGGTGCGTCTGGTGGGCAACATCACCGTGCCGGCGTCGCTGATGATCATCGGGTCGTCGATGGCCAACCTGCCCCTGCGGCAGATCGTGGGCAACGGCAAGGTGTACGCCGCGTCGTTTCTGCGGCTGGCGGTGGTGCCCGTGGCGTTCTATTTTCTGATGCGTGCCATAGGTGTGAGCGACGTGGTCAACAATATCAACACGGTGGTGCTGGCCATGCCAGTGGCCTCGTTCGGCACGATGTTCTGCCTGCGCTACAACCGCGACGTGGCGCTGATGACCGAGATCACGTTTGTCACCACCGTCGCCTCCATCGTCACCATACCGCTCGTGACGATGCTCTTCAGGTAGGGCGCCTTTTTTGTCTGTATTCTGTATGAAAATGAGGAGATGAAAAAATTGAGAGAATGAGAAAAGCCATACAACTGATAAAGCGCGCCGCCACGGCGGTGCACCGCCGCTGGCGCCGCCTGCAGGTGTTCGTCGAGCGGGGCACGCCTACGTCGCCCGTGTCGACGGAGGTGACCGAGTGCTGCCATTGTGGCCTTGTGTTCCGCGGCAACTTCTGTCCGCGCTGCGGCCAGAACCGCGCCGCGGGCAAGGGCAAGCCCCGCTTTCTGAAAACGTTCCGCGAGGCCTATCCGCAGCTGTCGAACAATTTTCTCCGCACCATTGTGCATATACTGCTGCGTCCGGGCTACATGCTGCGCGACTATTTCTGCGGCCACCGCGTGATCTACCAGAGTCCGGTGAGCACCTTCCTGATCGCCATCTCCATCGTGGCCCTGTGTACGAACATCGGGCACAGTATCGCGCCGACGCGGTTTGTGGTGCAGAAGGAGTCTGGGTTCGACCAGCTCACCGACCAGTTGTCGGAGGGGCTGACCATAAGGTCCGGAAAGACCGACCCCAAGATAAAGTCGGCCTACGACCATTGGCAGGCCAACCGCGACCGGACGCCTTCGGGCCGCATGGCGGTGGTGTGGAATGTGGTCAAGGAGAAGCTCACGAGCGACGTCACCCTCATCCTCTTCGCCTTCTTCCCCCTGTTGGGCGTGACGTCGTACTGTGTCTTCCGCCGGCGGCAGTTTGCCGGGCGGCGGCTCACGGTCATGGAACACTACATCATCTATGTGTACCTCTTCGCCGTCTTCAACTTCTTCGACATGTTCGACTCCACCGGCCTGCTCTCCCTCTTCTATGTGGTATGGGCGTACCGCGGACTCTACCGGATGTCGTGGTGGAAGGCGCTCGGCTACACTCTCCTCATGGTGCTGGTCGACTTCATCATCATGAGTCTGGCGCTGATGGCGTTCCTGGTGGTGCTGGTCGGACAGATGATGAGGTACTACGGGTAGACGCGTATCAATAAGGAAAAGCGCAAGGGTGGTCAATGCCGCACGTCCCCCAGCCCCGTAGGGGCGGCATAATATAGGATAGGGCCTCGACCCTATCTCACGATACAACAAAATTGCCCCTGCTTTCTATATTCGTGAAAATTCGTTGGATTCGTGGTTCATAAAAACCGCGGAATTGGGGTTTTAACCACGAATTTTACGAATCCCACGAATAAACATATGCATTTCTATATTCGTGAAAATTCGTTGGATTCGTGGTTCATAAAAACCGCGGAATTGGGGTTTTAACCACGAATTTTACGAATCCCACGAATAAACATATGCATTTCCATATTCGTGAAAATTCGTTGGATTCGTGGTTCATAAAAACCACGGAATTGGGGTTTTAACCACGAATTTTACGAATCCCACGAATAAACATATGCATTTCCATATTCGTGAAAATTCGTTGGATTCGTGGTTCATAAAAACCACGGAATTGGGGTTTTAACCACGAATTTTACGAATCCCACGAATAAACATATGCATTTCCATATTCGTGAAAATTCGTTGGATTCGTGGTTCATAAAAGCCACGGAATTTGTGGTTTAACCACGAATTTTACGAGATTTGTCGCAGACCCACTGACCAACGGGAAGTAATCTCTTCCGATGGCGGTTGAATTATGCGTCCTCTACTCTACGGGGCTATGCCGTTCTTTCCCGTCCCGCTGCCGCATCACTGCAGCTCGAGCGTGACGATGGAGTTGCGGGGCAGTTTCACTTCCATCGTGCCGTCCTTGACCTTGACTTCGCCGAAGGGGGCTTCCCTGACCTTGTCGGGGCGGTCGAAGGTGTTGAGGTCATCGATCTCGGGCGAGGTGAGTATCACGCCGGTGGCTTTCCTGGCCTTGGCGCCTTCGATGGTGACCTTGACGGTCTGCGGCTTGTCGGCCGAGACGTTGGTGAGCGAGAGGTGTATCTTGCCCTGGCTGTCGCATGAGGCCGTGGCGCTGACAAGGGGCACGCGGGCGTCGAACTGCCGGTTCTTGCCGCTGACGCCGATCTCCTCGCACGCGATGTCTACGGGCAGGTAGGTGGCGTCCTGGTGTACGCTGTACTGCCTGAAGACGTAGTAGGTGGGGGTGAGCACCATCTTGTCGCCCTTGGTGAGGATCATCGACTGCAGCACGTTGACCACCTGTGCGATGTTGGCCATCTTGAGCCGGCGGGTGTACTTGTGGAAGATGTCGAGCGAGGTGGAGGCGACGATGGCGTCGCGCATGGTGTTCTGCTGGAAGAGGTGTCCGTGTACGGTGCCCGGTTCCTCGTCCCACCATGTGCCCCACTCGTCGAGCAGCAGGGCCACGTTGTTGTCGGGGTCTTTCTCGTCCATGATGGCGATGTGGCGGCGCAGCACGTCTTCTATCTCGCGGCACTTGCCGATGGTCCAGTAGTACTGGTCTTTGGTGAACGATCCGGCCAGCCCTTTCGGGGCGTCCCATCCGGGTACGGTGTAGTAGTGCAGGGAGAGTCCGTCCATGCGGCTGCCCACCTGGTCCATGAGCACCCGCGTCCAGTTGTAGTCATAGTCGCTGGCGCCGGAGGCGACCTTGAAGAGGCGGTGTCCGTCGTAGTTGCGGCAGTAGGTGCTGTAGCGTCTGAAGAGGTCGGAGTAGTATTCGGGCCGCATCGACCCTCCGCAGCCCCACGACTCGTTGCCCACGCCGACGTACTTGAGGTTCCACGACTTCTCGCGGCCGTTCTTGCGGCGCAGGTTGGCCATGGGCGAGTCGCCGTCGCTGGTGATGTATTCTATCCATTTGGCCAGTTCTTCTACGGTGCCGCTGCCCACGTTGCCGCTCAGGTAGGGCTCGCAGCCGATGAGCTCGCAGAGGTTGAAGAACTCGTGCGTGCCGAAGGAGTTGTCTTCTACGGTGCCGCCCCAGTTGTTGTTGACCATCTTGGGGCGCTGCTCCTTGGGTCCGATGCCGTCTGTCCAGTGGTATTCGTCGGCAAAGCATCCGCCGGGCCAGCGCAGCACGGGCACCTTGAGCTCCTGCAGGGCGTGGAGCACGTCGGTGCGGTAGCCGTCCTGGTTGGGTATGGGGGAGTCTTTGCCTACCCACAGGCCGCCGTAGATGCAGGTGCCGAGGTGCTCGGCAAACTGTCCGTAGATTTCTTTGGGGATGATGTCGCCCGGGCGGTCGGCGTGCAGGGTGACGGTCTGGCCTGCCATGGGCAGTGCTGCAGCGACGATGGCTGTCGTGCAGAGGAGATGTCTGAGTAGCATATGAGTGAGGTTTATGGGTTGAAGGTAGGGTAGAATGGAGGGGTGCCACGGTGTAAAGGTAAGAAAAATATCCGGTTTTCTCGCTACCGTAGCGGAGGAAAAAACGTCCCGGATTTGTACAGAGGCCTTGTACGGACAGTACAAAGCCTTTGTAGTGACAGTACAAGGGCTTTGTAGAATGGCGGCCGGCGGGATGTCCCGGCCACGGTTGCATCCCAGCCCCGTAGGGGCGGCATAATATAGGATAGGGGCGTGCCCCTATCCCAAACGGTTCTGTCACAAAAGTTGCCCCTGTAGGGGGCGCATATTTCAATCTGTACGGGAATGTTGAATTATGCGCCCCCTACAGGGGCAACGGTTTGTGTCAACGGGTTGAGATAGGGCCGAGGCCCTATCCTATATTATGTCGTCCCTACGGGACTTGTCCTCCTCACTGTGCGGTGGGACACCGCACCTACTAAAAAAATGTGGACTTTGCCAATTCGCCCCTACGGGGCTGGGTGTGTATGGACGGGTGTCCGGATCACTTGACGTTGAACTGGAAGACGAGGGGTTCCTGGCGTGTGCCGGCGGGCACGTTGACGGTGACCTGGTCGCCCTTGACGCTGCACTTCACGCTCTTGCCGCTCTGCAGGAGCTTGACGCTGCCCTTGGGCTTGTTGACGGTCCATGTGACGGTCTTGGGTGTGGCTTCGCCGTCTTCGATGGCGTAGATGGCATAGAGGGTCTTGCCGTTCTTGTCGGCGGTGAACCATACCTTGCCGTCGTTGTAGTGCTTGGCGTTGACGGTGGAGTAGATGGCCTTGCCGTTGACCTTGAGCCACTGTCCGATCTTGGCGAGCACGGCCTGTGCCTCGTCGGCGATGGTGCCTTCGGGTGTGGGGCCTACGCCGAGTGCGAGGCATCCGCCCTTGGCCACGATCTCAGAGAGCAGGCCGATGACCTTTGCCGGGGTCTTGTAGGTGGCGCCGGGTATGTGTCCCCAGGCGTGGGTGAGGGTGATGCAGCTCTCCCAGGGTATACTGAGCTGTGTGGCGGGTATGCCCTGCTCGGGTGTCTGGTAGTTTTCGTTGCGGCCGCGTATGGTGCGGTCTACGGAGATGAGGCCGGGGTGACGCTTGCGTGCCTCGACGAGGATGGAGTCGAGTCCTACCTCTTCGCCGGTGACCCATCCGCCGTCAAGCCAGAGTATGTCGAGGCTGCCGTAGTCGGTGGTGAGCTCGGAGAGCTGGTTCTTGGTGTACTGCACGTAGTTGTTCCACCAGTCGGGGTGCTGCTTGCGCTTGTAGTTCTGCATGCGGGTGGGGGTGGCGTAGTAGGGGTTCCAGAACCACTTGCAGTGCCAGTCGGGCTTGGAGAAGTAGCAGCCGATCATGAAGCCCTGCTTGCGGTAGGCGTCGAACACTTCCTTGGCCACGTTCTTGCGGGGATTGGAGGCGAAGGGGCCCTTGGCGATGGAGAAGTCGGTGTACTTGGAGTCGAACATGCAGAAGCCGTCGTGGTGCTTGGTGGTGAAGATCATGTACTTCATGCCGGCTTTCTTCATGATGTCGGCCCAAAGGTCGGGGTTGAACTTGACGGGGTTGAGCGAGTCTTTCTGGCTCCAGTACCACTGCTTGTCTTTCTCGTAGTCGTCGAAGCGCTCGCGGCGGATCCAGTCTTCCGAGCAGATCGACCACGACTCTACGATTCCGGGCACGGAGTAGAGTCCCCAGTGCATGAGCACGCCGAACTTCTGGTCGCGCCAGGTGTCGAGCTTCTTGAGTACTTGCTGGTCGGTGGGCCACTCGTATCCGTCTACGGCCGACTGTTCGTGTACGAAGCTTTGGTCGGTCTGCGCGGCTGCGGGAAGGGCGGCGAGGGCCAGGGTGAGGGCACACGCTGCGGTGCGTGCGATGCGGTTTATAGATTTCTTCATTATCATGGTTTTTTGGTTGTTGTCTCCGGACGGGCGGCACGTCGCCGCGATATCTGCAAAGGTAATAAAAAAGACCGGACGTGCCAAGCGTCCGGCCTTGTGTATGTGTGAAATCATTGCCGTTTTGTTTCCTTCCCGTGTGTTTTCAGCGCACGCCGCTTCTCTTCATGCTCCGTGTGGCGGCCATGAGCGCGGCGTAGAGCAGCAGGCCGAGGGCAAGGCCGGCGAAGGCGTCGATGGCGTAGTGGGCCTGGATGTAGACGGTGGAGAAGCAGAGCAGCAGGTAGAAGGGGAGGATGAAGAGGGTCAGTCCGCGCGACCGGGAGTGCAGGGCCAGGCAGAGGCACAGGGTGGCTATCGACACGTGGGACGAGGGGAAGGCGGCCGTGGGGCGCTCGCCGGCGGCCTTGGCGCTCTCTACCATGTGGTAGAACACGCCGTCGGTGTACCCGGGTGTGGGCAGGCAGTCGGTGTGGGTGTTGAAGTAGTCGTGTATGTTGGGGAAGATGCCGTGCGCCGCGTTTTCCAGTCCGATGGCCTTGTAGTAGAAGGTGGGTCCGGCTACGGGGATGAAGATGTACATGACGTAGCAGATGAAGAAGGCGGCCATGATGACGGCCGTGGTGCGCTCGAACTCGCTGTAGCGGCGGAAGAAGTAGAAGTACGTCACGAGGGCGATCATGGGGTAGTAGGAGGCGTAGCCCAGGCTCATCAGCTCGCTGACGGCCACCGACGGCAGGCTGGCGGCGAAGGCCAGTGCGGGCTGGTAGCCGAAGAGGCTCTGCTCGGCCGTGGCGAAGACGTGGTCGAGGTTGGGCAGCATGCGGTTGAACTCATAGGTGTCGGGGTACCACCAGGCCAGCAGCAGCATCTGCGCCGAGACGCGTACGCCGAGGGTGAAGCGGCAGGGTATGAGGCGGTAGACGGCCCACAGTGCGGCGGTCATGGCCGCGATGCGTGCGCGTCCCCAGATCATGGCCTGCGGATGTTCTGCCTTGGTATAGGTGAAGAAGATGAGCAGGAGGGTGAACACCATGTAGGCGAGCATCACCCGCTCGATGGTGAGCAGTCCGCGCTGGGGCTTGCGCTCTATCGCAAAGAGATTCTTGATACAGTTCATGTTGCGTTGCGGGGTGTACGGTTGTGCGGGGGTGTACGGTATTTTACAGCCAGTGGTTCTCCTTGTACCAGGCTACGGTGGCGGCGACGCCGCGCTCGAGGCCGTAGTGGGGGTGGTAGCCCAGTTCGTCGCAGGCTGGCTCGATGTCGCAGCGCCAGTTGCGCTGGCGGAGTATGTTGTACTTGTCGTCGTTGAGGGCGGTCATGCGTCCTCTCATGCGCCCTATGCGTCCGGCCACGAAGGTGACGGCGCGCAGTACCCACAGCGGGGCGACGATGCGCAGCACCCAGGGGTTGCCCATGGCATGGCGCAGGTAGCGCGAGAAGTCGGCCGAGGAGTACACGCCTCCGTCGGTGAGGAAGTACTTGCGTCCGCTCATGCCGCGCTCGAGGGCGAGGAAGACGGCCTGCACCACGTCCTCGACGTAGACGAACGTGATATCCTGCCGGGTGTATCCTACGGCGAAGTCTACGTGGCGGCTGATGCTCTCGGCCATCATGAAGTAGTCGCGCTCGCGCGGTCCGTAGACGCCTGTGGGGCGGAGTATGATGTAGGGGAAGTCGTTGCCGATGCTCTCGAGGTAGCGCTCGGCGGCCAGTTTGCTGCGTCCGTAGGCGGTGTTGGGCTTGGGGAAGTCGTGCTCGGTGATGTCCTGGTAGGGCTGGTGCTCGTGTATGGCGCCGAAGACGCTCAGCGAACTGATGAAGATGAACCGGTGGATGGGCATCCTCAGGGCGAGGATGGTGTCGACGAGATGGCGTGTGCCGTCGGTGTTGATGCGGGCGAAGTCGCTGCTGTCGAGACACTTTGTGGCTCCGGCGGCGTGCACGATGTAGTCGAACGTGTGTCCCTCGAGCCGGGTGCGGAGCTGCTCGGGGGAGGACAGGTCGAGCTCTATGAAGTGTATGCGGGGGTCGGTGAGGTAGCGTCGGGAACTTGTGGGGCGCACGGCGGCCCATACTTCCATGTCCCTGCGCAGGGCTTCCTCGACGATGAAACTGCCGATAAAGCCGCTTGCGCCTGTCACCAGGATTTTGTTTGTCATCGATGTCTTTTGTTTCTCGCAGCCGCTGACGTATGGCGGCTACGGGTTGCAAAGTTACTCATTTTTGCCGAATTACGCACATCGGGGGGATATTATGTGGGGATATTGTATGCCGGGGTGCGGTATCCGGTGTGCGGGCACGACAAAAAAGGTGTGGAATGGGGGCAATAAAGGGACGTGATGAAAGGGGCAATATATAGGCACGGTGTACCATAAGAATGTGATAGGGGGAACAATAAAATCAACGTGAAATGGGTGTGGTATAGGCGCGGCAAAAAGGGAACGTGTGCCCGGTAGCCCCGTAGGGGCGGCATAATATAGGGTAGGGGCTTGCCCCTACCTCAAACGGGTATCTCAAACGTTGCCCCTGTAGGGGGCGTATAATTAAACCAAACGACGGAATTGAATTATGCGCCCCCTACAGGGGCTGATTGTTGGGGTGTACATGAAAATGGTAGGGGCAAGCCCCTACCCTATATTATGCCGCCCCTTCGGGGCTTTGAGGGTGCGGGCTTACACATATTCGTGCAGCGGCAACTGTCCGCGCAGTACGCCGAGGGCGTTGTAGGCCAGCGACTCCATCTCTCCCTCGCCGGGCATGACGATGACGGGTGCGAGGAATTCTATCTGGCGTCGTATCTCGTCGGTGCAGTAGGTGCTGTGGGCGATGCCGCCGGTGAGGATGATGGCGTCGGCGTGGCCGAGGAGGGTGACGTACATGGCGCCGATCTGCTTGGCGATGGTGTAGAGCATGGCGCTGAGCACGCCGCGGAAGGGCTCTTCGCCGGCTTCGGCCTTGGCGGCGATGGTCACCATGTCCTTGGTGCCGAGGTGGGCTTCGAGTCCGCCGTGTCCGCTGAGCATCTGCTTGACCTCCTTGAGGGTGTACCGTCCGGAGAAGCACAGTTCGGCGAGCTGGTAGGTGGGCAGCGTGCCGGCGCGCTCGGGCGAGAAGGGGCCTTCGCCGTTGAGCGCATTGTTGACGTCGACCACCTGTCCGTGGCGGTGTGCGCCCACCGAGATGCCGCCGCCGAGGTGGGCGACGATGAGGTCGAGGTCTTCGTAGCGGCGCGAGATGGAGGCGGCGTAGCGGCGCGATACGGCCTTGGCGTTGAGGGCGTGGAAGATGGAGCGGCGCTCGATGCCGGGCAGTCCGGTGAGGCGCGACTGGGGCTGCATCTCGTCGACGACCACGGGGTCGGCGATATAGGCCGGACAGTGGCAGCGCACGGCTATCTCGTCGGCGATGAGGGCGCCGAGATTGCAGGCGTGCTGCAGTTCGGCATGGATGAGGTCGTGCTTCATGAGTGCGTTGACGGCGTAGACGCCGCTGTGCAGGGGCTTGGTCAGTCCGCCGCGTCCGATGACGGCGTCAAACTCGACGGGTATGCCGGCGGCGCGGAGATTGTCGAGGATGAAGTCGCGGCGGTAGGCGTACTGGTCGCTGACGTGCAGAAACTGTGTGGTCTCCGAGGCCGGGTGGTGTCCTCCGGACTGGTATATGGGGCGGTCGCCGTCGTAGACGGCTATCTTGGTGGAGGTGGAACCGGGATTGATGACAAGTATCTTTTCCATATCGTGGTTGCGTGTCTTTTCGTGTCTCGGCGTGTGTCAGGCCAGTGATGCGAGGCATGCCAGTGCCAGGCTGTGGTATTTGGAGTCGGCCGAGTCGGCCCGTGAGGCCACGACCACGGGAGCGGTGGTGCCGCAGAGCATGCCGGCGACGGTGGCGTCGGCAAAGAGGGTGATGGTCTTGTAGAAGGTGTTGGCGGCTTCTATGTCGGGGAACAGGAGCATGTCGGCTGCGCCTGTGACGGGCGACGCGATGCCCTTGATGCGTGCGCTCTCGGCGTCGCAGGCCGTCTTGACGTCCATCGGTCCGCTGACGAGGGCGTCGCCGTAGGCCCCGGCTTCGGCCCGCCGGCACAGTTCGGCGTAGGCGATGGTCTGCGGAAACTTCTCGCTGGTCTTCTCTGTGCAGTGTATGAGGGCCACGCGCGGCGTGCCGTCAGACATCTGCCGCCACAGGGCGAGCGCGTAGTGCAGTATGGCGTCCATCTGGTCGAGGGTGGGGTAGGGTATGACGGCGGCGTCGGAGAACATGAGCGGTTTGCTGTAGCGCGGGGTCTGTGCTACGGCGACGTGGGTGAGCACCTGTCCGGGGCGCAGCAGTCCGTGCTGCTTGTCGAGCACGGCGCGCAGCAGCACGTCGGTGTTGAGCGTACCCTTCATGAGCACGTCGGCCTGGCCTTCGCGCACGAGGGCGACGGCTGCGGCGGCCGACTCTTCGGGTGTGTCCGTATAATATAATGTGACGTGTGCGGCGTATGCCTCCTTCAGGCTCTCGGCCTGTGCGGCGCGGCTGCGCTCGATGACGAGCAGCAGGTCGGCCACGCCTTCGTTGACGGCCCGCTCGGCTACCTCTACGGTATGGTCGTCGGCGGGGGAGGCGATGGCCACGCGGCGGCGCGGCGCGGTCTGCCGCAGGGTCTGGCTCAGTGTGTCAAGGGTGATGGTGCGTGTCATGGAATATCAGGTTTTTTACTCAAATGGATTGCTTTTGTGCAAATTTAGCAATAAAAAACCGAATATGCACGGTGACGCCCGATTTATTCATGTATGGGCGGAAAAAGCGGTGACGTTTCGGGAAAAATGTGTACTTTTGTACTGCACTTGTGCGGCCTTTGCGCCGTGCACCTAATACCTAAAACAATGATAAAGAACAAGTCGATACTTCCTGTACAGGAAATACGCAACCATCACCCCTACAGTAAAGCCTACGATACCGACGAGGAATACGCCCGTTTCGGCACCATCATCCTCAAGGTGATACGCAACTGCCGCATACCCGACATCACCGACGACCAGTGTACGGCGATGGCGGTCACGCTCACCATGTATACAGAGGATGTCGTGGCCGACCTGGGCATCTGGCGCGGTTTCACCGACAAGATGAAGAGTCTCTACGGACGGTACCTTCCGTTCTACGACATCGACGAGACGGCCTATCTCCGCGACGAGCCCAATGTGGAGGACGTGACCTACCTGCTGTGGTATGCCCTCTACCGCACCAATCCGGAGCTGGTGATCAATCCGGGCATACCCGTCCTCCGCTCGCTCGGCGAAGCGCTGCATGCCTATATCTCGGAGCGGTTTGAGTCGCTGCCCATCAATGAGGAGCTCAAGGACCTGCTGGCCAAGGGCGACTATACGGACGACTTCTACGCCCAGCGCGACATGGTCAAGTGGTTCTGGTTAGACTGCTACCTCACGGCCCATCCCATGGCCGCATCGGCCATGCTGGAGGAGGGGAAAGCCTATGCGCAATACATGAGAAGCGACCTGATGGGCGGATTCTACACGGCAGAGTGCGCCCTGCCGTATACCGTGTGGACCGGTCCGCTGTCGTGTCTGGCCCAGGACTATCTGGCCATGACGCTGCGTGCCAACGGGCGCGAGGACGATGCCCGGAAGGTGGAAGAGCAGGAGTTCCGCCGCCTCGGAGTCTATCATGTGGAAAAGGCGGAGGAGAAGGTGTCGATGTCGCTCGTCGGCGAGGACGGCGTACGGCTCGACCTCACCGATGCCGAGCTTTGCTCTCCCGAGGAGGACAAGTACGCCTCCCGGTCGATGGCAGGCATGTTTGTGAAGTACGACGGCCGCTGGTACGTCAACGGCAACAGTGTATGGAGCAAGGACGACGTTGCGCCAGAGGAGCAGCCCAAGAAGCGCCGCACGAAGAAGATGCGCCTGCCCCACTACGAAGAACTGATGGAAGAGTCGAAGGGCGTGCCCTTCTTCTATTTCGACACTGTGGCCGACTGCCGGAAATTCATCGCCGGGCGCATGGAGGTGGCCGAGAGTACCATTTCCATACCGGCCAAGGTGCGCGATGCCGTGCTCTTCCTGCCCGAGGGGGGCACCGAGTATGCCGTGCTGCACAATATGGTGCGCTGCTTCAAGGACGAGCGCAATCCCTACTACGACCAGGAGTTCGCCCGCAAGCATGCCCTTGCCGCTGCCTTCAAGATGCCGGGCGAGGCGCTGCGCTACGCCATTGCCCACGGCATGCTGCCCGACGCCGCCTTCAATTCCACCATCAGTTTCGAGCAGGGCCGCCAGCTGCTGCAGGACAACTTCGACTATATGGCCCGTCTGGTGATGGGCGACAAGTATTAGGCGGAACCGTTTCCGGCTGTACGGCCGGAAACGGCAGGCTGCGCACCTACTGAGATATCCGACTGTGCGGACAACTCTTTTCTCTCCCGGTCTGTACCGGAAATACCCACAAAAAAACGGCGTCCTCCCAAAGAAGGGGGACGCCGTTTTTTTGTGGTGGGTCGGTCTGATGGTCTGCGGACGCGGTCTGTGCGTTCCGGCATTTGCCTTTCCGCCTCGCCTACAGGTTGATGGCCACCGTCACGCCCTCGGGCGATACGCCTACCGAGTAGCGGCTCTTCTCGCCCGTGATGAGGTCGCCGAGCCAGTATCCGGCTTCGGTGCCGAGGATGCCGATGGCGGCTCCCACGGCCACGTCCTCCCAGTGGTGGCGGTTGCGGCGCACGCGGTCGACGGCGGTCAGCGTGGCTACGCTGTAGCCGGCGATGCTGATCCACGGTGAGGTGTGCCAGTACTCCTTGTGCAGGATGGTCGCTCCGGCAAAGGCGAGGGTGGCGTGGCCGGAGGGGAAGGCATGGTTGTCGGTGCCGTCGGGACGGGTGTCGCGTATGGCGTGCTTGAGCGCATACGATGTGCCGGCGCTCAGAATGAGCGATGCGGCGGCGTTGACACCGAAGCGTTTCCACGAACTGGCGCTCTCCACGCCCGAAGCCTTCAGGGCCACGGCGGCCGCGAGGGGCGCAAAGCGCAGGTAGTCGTCGATGCCGTCGCCGTGGTAGCGCTTGTTCTGTGCACTGGCGGGCAGCACGAGGGCGACGGCGAGCAGTAGGGTCAGGATCTTTTTCATGCGTTTTGTTTGTTTTTGGTTTGTATGGTGGCCACGCAGAGGGCGCCGATGACAAGGCTCACGCCGGCCACGACCATCATGTGGCTCTGTACCGAGCCTACCCATGTCAGGACGGTGCCGCCGATGGCGGCGGCCACGATCTGCGGGATGCAGATGGTGCCGTTGAACAGTCCGAGGTAGGTGCCCATGTGGCCGTAGCCGTCTAGGGCGTTGGTGACCAGGGCAAAGGGCATGGCCAGCATGGCGGCCCAGGCGCAGCCGATGAGGATGAAGGGCACGAACAGCAGCCACTGGTCGTGTACGAAGGGTATCATGACGAAGCCCGCTCCGCCGAGGATGAGGCTCAGGGCGTAGCCGGTCTTGGGATTGCGGAACTGCGGGAGCACCATCGCCCACAGCACGCTGCCCACGGCCTGTATGGCGAAGAGTATGCCCACCCAGTTGCCGGCGGCCTGGTAGCCGGCCGACTTGACGTCGGTGGTCTGCCATACGGTGTCGGCGATGGTGCCGTTGGTGTAGGTCCACATGTACATGAAGGCGGCCCAGCAGAAGAACTGCACCAGTCCGACCTTCCAGAAGGTGGAGGGTGCGTGGCGCAGAAGCTCGATCCAGTTGGCGCTCTCCTCGGCCTCGCTGTTGTCGACGGGATTGTACTCGGCATACTCGGAGGGGTTCCACTCCTTCACCTTCAGCGTGGTGTAGACGACGCAGAGTATGAGGATGGCGGCGCCGATATAGAAGGAGTATATCACCGAGTCGGGCACGACGCCCTCTGCGGCTACGTTGCTGATGCCGAGGAAGGTGAAGAGGAAGGGGAAGACGTATCCCACCAGCGAACCGGCATTGCAGAGAAACGACTGTATGGAGTAGGCGAGGGCCTTCTGCCGCTCGTTGACCATGTCGCCGACAAGCATCTTGAAGGGCTGCATGGCCATGTTGATGCTCGTGTCGAGAAACATCAGCGCGATGAGGCCGAAGATCATGGCGGCCCCGACGGTCAGGCCGAGCGAACCGGCGTTGGGCAGCAGGCACATCACGATGACGGCTGCCGCGGCTCCGACAAAGAGGTAGGGTATGCGTCGGCCGAAACGGGTCCAGGTCTTGTCGCTCAGCGTTCCGATGATGGGCTGCACAAGGATGCCCATCAGCGGCGGGAGTATCCAGAAGTAGCTCAGGTTGTGGGGATCGGCCCCCAGGGTGGCGAAGATGCGCGAGATGTTGGCGCTCTGCAGGGCGTAGGCTATCTGTACGCCGAAGAATCCGAAACTCAGGTTCCAGAGTTTCCAGAAACTCATGTCAGGCTTTGCTTTCATTGTCTTTGGTTTGGGTTTAAGGCGTGTTCTGCATTAGGAGAATGTACGCTTGTTGTATTGTTTTTTTGTTTTCTTCTGTGAAAATGTTTTCTTCCGTGGCCCGGAGGCTGACGCTACCGCGACGTGCCGCGCACCACGAGGCGGGTGCGCACGACGCGCTTCTCCACCTTCTCGAGCGGGCTGCGTCCCTCCACCTTGTCGATGAGTATGCGGGCGGCCTCGCGTCCTACCTGTACGCCGCGCTGCTCGACGGTGGTGAGCGGCGGGTCGCAGGCGACGGCGCGCTGGCCGTTGGTGAATCCGCATACCGACACGTCGTCGGGTATGTGCAGTCCCATGTGCTTGGCGGTGTAGAGCACGCCGATGGCCGTGTCGTCGTTGACGCAGAAAAATCCGTCGGGACGGTCCTTGCCCTGGAGTATGGCCGGGGTGATGGCCTCGGCCTCTTCGCGGTTGTCGCACACGTGCACGAGCGACGGGTCGGCCTCCAGTCCGGCCTTGAGCAGGGCGTCGCGGTAGCCGTTGTAGCGGTTCTTGCCGATCTCGACCGTCATCGACGTGCCGTAGAAGGCGATGCGGCGGCAGCCCGTGCCGGCCAGGTAGGTCACGGCCGAGAAGGCCCCGGTATAGTCGTCGACCACCACGCGGCTGGCGTTGACCCCGGTGCAGATGCGGTCGTAGAACACGAGGGGTATGCCCTTGTCGAGGAGCTGCTGGAAGTGGTCGTAGCGCCTGGTGTCCTTGGCCTGCGAGACGATCACCCCGCACACCTGGTGCTCCTCGAAGGTCCGGCAGATGCGGGCCTCGCGCTCGTACTGCTCCTTGCTCAGCGCCACCATGAGGCGGTAGCCGTGCTCGGAGGCCTCCTCCTCGATGCCGGTGAGCACGGCCGAGAAGTAGTAGTGCATGAACTCGGGCACGATGACGCCGATGACCTTGGGCGGCTGCACCTTGGAGTTGCGCAGCGTCTTGGCGATGGTGTTGGGGTAGAAGCTCATGGCGCGGGCATACTCGCAGATGGCCTTGCGCTTCTGTTCGCTGATGCGCGGGCTGCCGTTGAGCGCACGCGACACCGTGGCTATCGACACGCCGAACTTCTCGGCGATGTCCTTCATCGTGATCTGGGCTGCTTCTTTCATTGTACGGTCAGTGCTGCTTGGAGGGTCCTGCAGCTGAGGTTTGAGGCAAAATGGTCGTTTGACACACAAAAGTACGCATTTTTCGCCACATATAATATAATGGGGCGAAAGGTTTTTGTTTCGGACGTGCAAACGTTTGCACGGCGCAAACCCGTTATTTTGTCACAAAAAAATACAAGGCACCGTAATTCCACCTATTTTTGCATTTGAATACGCCAACTGCGTGAAGCAGCGCCTAATGAATCGTCTTAAATCGAAATAACTAACTTAAATACAACAACAATGATGAAGCAGGTAAAACTGAGAAATGCTGCGAGGACATTTGCCCTTTCCGCGGGGTTGTTCTTGTCGGCTACTGCCTTTGCACAGTCCATCACTGTCAAGGGACATGTGAAAGACGCTACCGGCGAACCCGTCATCGGAGCCACCGTGCGCGTGGCCGGAGTACCCGGCGGCACAGTGACCGACATCGACGGTAACTTCTCGATCAAGGCCGACGCCAAGTCTATGCTCGAAATCTCGTTCATAGGCTACGAGACGGCCACTGTGAAAGCTAACCAAAGCCTCAATGTCACGATGCAGGAGACCGCTGCCACGAAGCTCAACGATGTCGTGGTCATCGGTTACGGCCGTGCCAAGAAGAACGACCTTACCGGTTCGGTATCGGCCATCAAGCCCGACGAACTGAGCAAGGGTATCACCAACAACGCCTCAGACATGCTCGTCGGCAAGGTAGCCGGCGTCGACGTCATCACCAGCGGCGGTACCCCTGGTGCCGGCGCACAGATACGTATCCGCGGCGGTTCGTCACTCAACGCCAGCAACGACCCGCTCTACGTTGTCGACGGTCTGGTCATCGACAACAACACCAACACCGGTATGAGCAACATACTGGCCATGATCAACCCCAACGACATCGAGACCTTCACCGTGCTGAAGGATGCATCGGCCACAGCCATCTACGGTTCGCGCGCCAGCAACGGTGTCATCATCGTCACCACCAAGAAGGGACGCAACGGACAGGCACCCAAGTTCAACTACAACGGCGACGTCACCGTCTCCACCACACAGAAGCGCTACAAGGTGCTCACCGGCGACGAGTACCGCTCGCTCGTGACCAACGTCATGGGCGCCGAGGCAGCCTCCCGTCTGGGCACCTGCAACACCGACTGGCAGGACGAGATCTTCCGCACATCGGTGAGCACCAACCACTCGCTCTCCATGACCGGCGGTCTGAAGAACATGCCCTACCGCGTGTCGGCCGGATTCCAGAGCGACGAGGGTATCATCAGCAACTCGTGGATGCGCCGCTTCAACGCATCGGTCAACCTGGCCCCGTCGCTGCTTGACAACCACCTCAACTTCAACATCACCGCCAAGTACATGGCCGAGAAAGACCGCTATGTAGACGCTGGCGCAGCAGTGGGCGCAGCCCTGTCACAAGACCCGACCCGCCCCGTGTCTACCGACGATCCCCGCTACCAGTATCTCGGCGGATACTGGCAGAACATACAGTCGGCCTCCTATCCCGACCCCAACTGGGCCTACACCTCCAACACCAACTCGCCGAGCAACCCTGTAGCCCTTCTCGACCAGACCCACTGCTACTCCCACGCCTATGACTTCTCGGGCAACGCAGAGGTAGACTACAAGATCCACGGCTTCGAGGACCTGCACATCCACGCCAGTCTCGGCGGACAGTACACCAACTCCCGCCAGCAGGACAACACCTCTCCCTACGCCTACAACAACAACTACTACGGCTGGAACGGCATGACCTACATGTGGAAGTACAGCGTGACGGGCAACGCCTACGCACAGTACCAGCATGAGTTCGGCGCCCACAACATCGACATCATGGGCGGCGCCGAGCAGTCGCACTACCACCGCAGCGGCTACAACGTAGGCAGCGGATTCGACTCCTACTCCGGCACCATATACAACCCCTCGCTCCGCGACGAGACCGCATGGGCCACACACAACTCGCTGGTGTCCTACTTCGGCCGACTCAACTACACGCTCCTCGGCCGCTACATGCTCACCGCCACCTTCCGTGCAGACGGCAGCTCACGCTTCGCCGACGGACACAAGTGGGGCTACTTCCCCTCTGCAGCCCTGGCATGGAAGATCAACGAGGAGAAATTCATGCGTCCGCTCACATGGTGGAACGAGTTCAAGCTCCGTCTCGGCTGGGGTAAGACCGGCCAGCAGAACATCGGCTACGACTTCCTCTTCACACCGCTCTACACCGTGAGCAACTCCTACGCACAGTATCCCTTCGGCAATACCTACTACACCACCGCACGTCCGAGCAAGTACAATCCCGACCTGACCTGGGAGACCACCACGACCTGGAACGCCGGTCTTGACTTCGGATTCCTCAACAACCGCATCACAGCCAACGTCGACGGCTACTACCGCAAGACTACCGACCTGATACAGGAAGTCACCCTGCCCGCCGGTACCAACTTCGCAGCCCGTATGCCGAAGAACATCGGTTCGCTCGAGAACTACGGTGTCGAGTTCACCCTCAGCGCCAAGCCCATCGTGACCAAGGACTTCACTTGGACCGTAGAGTACAACGTAGCCTGGAACCACAACGAGATCACCGACCTGCTCGGCGGCAACGACGAGAACTACCGCGTGAAGACCGGATCGACCATCTCCCGAGGCAATACCACACTCGTGCAGGCCAACGCCGTAGGCCACGCCGCCAACTCCTTCTTCGTCTACCAGCAGGTATACGACAAGAACGGCAAGCCCCTTGAAGGCGTCTACGTAGACCGCGACGGCAACGGCATCATCAACGAGGACGACCGCTACTACTACAAGAGCCCCGCAGCCGACGTGATCATGGGTCTGACCACCAAGTTCACCTACAAGAACTGGGACTTCAGCGCCGCTTTCCACGCATCGCTGGGCAACTACGTATACTACGACTTCCTCTCCAACTACGCTTCGGTAAGTGCGTCCGGACTCTATTCCAACAACGCCTTCAGCAACACCACACCCGAAGCAGTGGCCCTCGGCTTCCAGGGAACAGGCGGCACGGAGTACTACCTGAGCGACTACTTCGTACGCAACGCCTCCTATCTGAAGTGTACCAACATGACCCTCGGATACTCCTTCCCCGCACTGCTCAAGTATGCAGGCAAGGACTACTTCGCAGGCCGCGTGTACTTCACTGTACAGAATCCGTTCATCATCACCAAGTACAAGGGACTCGATCCTGAGGTGGCCGGCGGTATAGACAAGAACCCGTACCCGCGTCCAATGAGTTTCCAACTCGGTCTGAACCTGAACTTCTAACATCCCGCGCAATCGCATAATCTGTGAAACCATAAAGGACTAAAAACAATGAAACATACAGTTTTGAAATCAATAGCGGCCGCCATCCTCACCCTGGGCATGACCGGCTGTGCCGATGAGCTCAACCTGCGCTCCATCGACCCGCAGAGCAGTCCATCCGCCGACGAGATGGGCGTGCTCGCCAAGTGCTACGCCACACTTGGCGTGACCGGACAGAAAGGCCCCGCCGGCGACGGCGACCTCTCCGACGACGAGGGTGAGTCGGGCTTCTACCGCACCACGTTCAACTGCCAGGAGCTCTCCACCGACGAGTGTCTCTGGGCATGGCAGACCGACGGCGGCATACCCGAGTTCACCAGCATGTCGTGGAACTCAAGCACCACCCGCGTGCAGTGGGTATACACCCGTCTGACCTACGACATCACCCTCTTCAACAGTTATCTGCAGAACACGGCCGACGACGCCGACCACAAGACCATGCGCGCCGAGGTACGCTTCCTGCGCGCCCTGCACTACTGGTACATGCTCGACCTGTTCGGCAAGACCCCGTTCAAGACCGAGTTCAACATCAGCGTCCTCCCCGTAGAGAAGTCCGGCAAGGACCTCTATGACTGGATCGACCAGGAGCTCACCGAGATCGAGTCCATCCTCCCCGCCGTAGGTACCTACAACAGCAGCGACAACTTCGGCCGTGCCGACCAGGGTGCCGCCTACATGCTCCACGCCCGTCTGGCCCTCAACTCCTCCGTCTACACCAACGGAGCCGTAGCCGACTACCAGAAGGCCAAGGACTACTGCGACAAGATCATCGGCAGCGGCAAGTACGCCCTCTCCAAGACCGCCAAGAACGGATACTCCGGCTACGCCCAGGTATTCATGGCCGACAATGACGAGAACACGCAGGCCATGCACGAGATCATCTTCCCCATCCGACAGGACGGACAGAAGACCCGCTGCTACTCCGGCGCCATGTACCTCGTCAACTCCATCCGAAAGGCCGGCATGCCCGACATGGGCACCACCAACGGCTGGAGCTGCAACTTCGCCCGCGCAGCCCTCATCAAGAAGTTCTTCCCCACACTCTCCGACTGCCCGCTCTCTACCGAGGAAGCACCCGACGGCGCTACCGAGGCTGAGATCAAGGCCCTCGACGAGCAGGACGGCAGCTCTACCAAGCAGATCATCGCCGCTGCAGGCGACGACCGTGCCCTCTTCTACGCCGGACGCGGCGGCGGCGTGCGCAAGCGCCAGACCGACCTCATCTCCTCCTTCAACGACGGTATCTCCATCGTGAAGTGGGACAACCACCGCTCCGACAAGCAGTCTACCCACGACAACACCGAGTATCCCGATGTCGACATCCCCTTGCTGCGCTACGCTGAGGCTTACCTCACCCGCGCCGAGGCCGAGTGGAGACTGGGCAACGCCACTGCCGCCCTCGCCGATGTCAACGTGCTGCGCGACCGTGCCAACGCCAAGCCCCTCACCGCTCTGACCGACATGACCCTGCTCGACGAGTGGTGCCGCGAGTTCTACATGGAAGGCCGCCGTCGCTCCGACCTCGTGCGCTTCGGCTGCTACACTACCAGCAAGTATCTCTGGGACTGGAAGGGCGGCGCCGCCAACGGCACCACCGTTGACTC
>CAVHOL010000020.1:0-39750 GCA_963637655.1 bacterium
GCACGCTGTCCTTGGCCATCATGTAGTTGACGGTGATGTGCTTGCCCACCTCGCGCGCGAAGTCGAGGAAGGTGAAGTCCTTCATCCAGTCGTAGTTGTTGACGAGCTCGGCCTTGTTGGGCTCGTCGCTGTCGAAGTCGAGGAATTTGGCTACCTGGCGCTTGATGGCCTCCTGGTTGTGGTAGAGGGTGTCGGCGTCGAGCAGGTTGCGCTCCTGGCTTTTGCCGGAGGGGTCGCCGATCATGCCGGTGGCTCCGCCTACGAGAAGGTAGGGCTTGTGTCCGCAGCGCTGGAGATGCCGGAGCATCATGATGCCGCAGAGGTGTCCGATGTGCAGCGAGTCGGCCGTGGGGTCGGTGCCGAGGTAGGCTGAGGTGAGGTGGGTGTTGAGGTACTCTTCGGTGCCGGGCATGATCTGTGCGAGCATGCCGCGCCATTTCAGTTCTTCGACGAAGTTCTTTGCCATCGTGTGAGATGTTTTTTGGTGTCAGCCGGCGGTCGGTGCCGTGCGTGACGGGGATTGTGGTATAGAGTTGCGGGGCCCGGCGGCTGCCGGAAACTTACGGTACGGGGTCGTAGCCCGAACCACCCCAGGGATTGCATCTGAGTATGCGCCAGAGGGCGAGCGCCGTGCCCTTGAAGATGCCGTGCTTGAGGAGGGCCTGGCGGGCGTACTCCGAGCAGGTGGGGGTGAAGCGGCACGAGGGCGGGGTGTAGGGGGTGATGAAGCGCTGGTAGAAGACGATGGGGCGCGTGAGCAGCCATGCCAGGGCGTGGTCTGCGGCGTGCAGGTACTGCCGCGGGGTCTTCTTCATGTCTTTACAGTATCTTTTCGCTGATGCGCTGCAGCAGGGCGGTGATGTGGCGGCTGACTTCCTCTGTGCTGCGCTGGCGGCCGTCGAGCCAGATGAAGGCGATGTGCAGGCGCTGTCCCTCGGCCGCGAGGGTCTCGAGGGCGCTGTCGAGGATGTGCTTGTTGAGGCGGTAGGCTTCGCGCACCTGCCGCTTGATGCGGTTGCGCCCTACGGCGTGGCGTACGTGCTTCTTGGGTACGCTGACCATCATCTGTGCGGCGGGGGCATGGGTGCCGGCGGCGGCCTTGGCGTAGACGGCCCTGACGGGGAAGGAGGTCATGGCGCGGCTGCCTCCGCCGAAGAGGGCGTCGATGTCCTTGCGGGCGCTGAGGCGTTCGCGCTTGGGAAGGGCGTAGGGGTGTGCGCTTCCCGTGGCCGGGGGTGTGGGGAGGGTATGGGTCATTGTTTCTTGTCGAGGAAGGCTCTCAGTGCGCTGGTCATGGAGAGGTGTTCCTTGGTGGGTGCCTCGATGTCGGGGGTGAACCCGGCGTCGGCGGCTGCCTTGGCGGTGGCTGCGCCGAAGGTGGCGATCTTGACGGTGCCCTTGCTCATGTCGGGGAAGTTCTTGGTGAACGACTGTATGCCGGTGGGCGAGAAGAACACGAGGAGGTCGTAGTCGAAGGTGTCGACCTCTTCCTGGGTGAAGTCATGGCTGACGGTGCGGTACATCACGCACTCGGTGTGGGTGAGCTTCTTGGCGTCGAGCAGGTTCTTGACGTCGTCGTTGTGTACGCTGCTCAGCGGCACGAGGTACTTCTCGGTCTTGTGCTTGACCATGGTGGGGATGAGGTCGTCGAGCTTGCCGGTGGATCCGAAGAACACTTTGCGCTTGCGGTACTGCACGTATTTCTGTATGTAGAGGGCGATGCTCTCGGTGACGCAGAAGTACTTCATGTCCTCGGGTATGGTGAGGCGCATTTCGCGTGCGAGGCCGAAGTAGTTGTCTATGGCGTGGCGTGATGTGAACACGACGGCGGTGTAGTCGAGCAGTCCGATCTTCTGCTGACGGAATTCCTTGGGGCTGATGCCCTCGACCTTGATGAACGGACGAAATACCAGTTCCACCCCATAGTCTTTGGCGATGTCGTAGTAGGGTGACTTTTCGCTTGAGGGCTGTGGCTGGGATACCAAAATCTTCTTTATCATTTTGTGTCTTAGAAATTTACCTTCAAATAACTGCTCATGGTGGCCAACACTCCCCACTGGGTGAGCAGGGGCATGATTTCGAGCGTGCAAAAGTACAAAATATTTTGCAGATAGCGCCGTCCGTTTCTGAAAAAGATGGCGTATGTCTTGTAGAATGCGAGTATCTTGAACGCCGCGAGCACTGCCGCGGTGCCTGCGAGGGTCACGGCGGACGATGCGCCGAAGTAGGCCTGGAGGATGACCCAGGGGTAGAGGGCCACGCCCTGGGTGGCCATGAGGAAGAGGGCGCTCTTGAGCCAGGCCACGGTGCTCTTGCGGTCGAAGAACACGAGTCCGGTG
The DNA here is from genome assembly GCA_963637655.1 of bacterium. GTDB lineage: Bacteria > Bacteroidota > Bacteroidia > Bacteroidales > Bacteroidaceae > Prevotella. The sequence goes on from CAVHOL010000020.1 coordinate 2,340, forward strand.
CCCCAGTAGGCGGCCAGCTTGAGTGCGGTGTACCCGGCAAAGGCGAGGGCGTAGAGGCCGATGACGCGGTACTGGTCGACGGTGAACGTGTCGGTGACGTGCTCGCTGACGTGCAGGAAGTAGATGAGGCCTTCGAGCAGGCAGGTCTGCAGGATGAGGAAGAACTGGAAGCGTATCTCGCCCGAGGTCTCGGTCATCTCGGTGACGCCCTTGCGGCGCGGCGGCCGGAAGAACTCGCGCATCTGCCGGGCCATGAACCGCCGCGACTTGGAGAAGGCTATGGCGGCGAGCACGAAGCAGCAGGTCAGCAGCAGGGTGATGATGTTGTCGCGCGCGATGCTGTAGGGCACGGGGTCGCCGGCGGTGCCGGGGCGTCCGCCGTAAAGGTCGGGGTGGAAGTGGGGCTTGCCGGTGAAGTACGACTCGCGGTAGTAGAGCGGCAGGTGCAGCTCGCGCCAGGAGTAGTCTATGGGCAGGCCGGGCAGGTGCAGGGTGTCGGGGCGGCCGCTCCATGCGGTGACGGGTGCGGGGCGGCAGAGGGCCTGCACGGCGGAGTCGCGCTGCCAGGCGTCGGCGTCGGCGGGCAGGTAGCGCTGCGCCTCGGCGGGGGTGACGGCGTGGCGGTGGCGGGGTGCGGCGGGCAGGGCGGCTTCTTCCGCCGCACCTGCCGCCAGGGTCTGTATGCTGTCTGTCTGTGGTGTGGGGGTCATAGTCCGAATGCCTTCCTGATGTCGTCGACGCGGTCGAGTTTTTCCCAGGTGAAGAGCTCCACGAGTATGGTGCGTGTCTCGTGGTAGCGCGAGGTGAAGGTCTTGTGCACGCGGCGGTTCTGCCGGCCCATGTGTCCGTAGGCTGCCGTCTCGAGGTAGATGGGCTGGCGCAGCTTGAGGGTGCGCTCGATGGCCTTGGGACGGAGGTCGAAGAGCTGCTTGACCTTCTGGGCGATCTCGCCGTCGCTCATGGCCACGTGGGAGCGTCCGTAGGTGTTGACGTAGATGCTGACGGGCTCGGCCACGCCGATGGCGTAGCTCAGCTCCACGAGCATCTCGTCGGCCACGCCTGCGGCCACCATGTTCTTGGCGATGTGGCGTGCGGCGTAGGCTGCCGAGCGGTCTACCTTGGAGGGGTCCTTGCCGGAGAAGGCGCCGCCGCCGTGCGCGCCCTTGCCGCCGTAGGTGTCGACGATGATCTTGCGGCCGGTGAGGCCGGTGTCGCCGTGGGGGCCTCCGATGACGAACTTGCCGGTGGGGTTGACGTAGTACTTGATGTCGTCGCCGAAGAGGGCGAGCACCTTGTCGGAGTGTATGGCGGCCTTGACGCGGGGCATGAGTATGTGGAGCACGTCGTCCTTGATCTGTCGGAGCATGGCCTCGTCGTCGTCGAGGAACTCGTCGTGCTGGGTGGAGACGACGATGGTGTCGATGCGCTGGGGTATGCCGTCCTCGGAGTACTCTACGGTCACCTGGCTCTTGGAGTCGGGACGGAGGTAGGTCATCTGGCGCCCTTCGCGGCGTATGTCGGCGAGGGTGCGCATGATGAGCTGTGCCAGGTCGAGGGAGACGGGCATGTAGTTTTCGGTCTCGTTGGTGGCGTAGCCGAACATCATGCCCTGGTCGCCGGCGCCCTGCTGCTCCTCGTCCTCGCGGGTGACGCCGCGGTCGATGTCGCCGCTCTGCTCGTGTATGGCGGTGAGCACGCCGCAGGAGTTGCCGTCAAACTGGTATTCGGACTTGTCGTAGCCTATGCGGTTGACGGTGCGGCGGGCGATGGTCTGCAGGTCGATGTAGGCTTCTGAGCGCACTTCGCCCATGATGACCACCTGTCCGGTGGTGACAAACGACTCTATGGCGCAGTGTGCGCTGCGGTCGTAGGCGAGAAACTGGTCGAGGAGGGCGTCCGAGATCTGGTCGGCCACCTTGTCGGGGTGTCCTTCGGACACTGATTCGGAAGTGAAGAGATAATTCATTTTTCCATTGTTTTTAGAGTGGAAAAATGCCAAAGTACCGTTGGAAATCTGAGGGTGATTTCGCAGTTTTAGCATTTTTTAGTGTGGTTGCAAGCAGCCAAATTCTTCCACATTGGTTGATACACTTTATTTTCGGGGTGCAAAGTTACATATTCGGCACGAACTGTGCAAATTTATCCACAAGTATTGGAACGATGTCCGGAAGTATCGGAGCGGCGACCGCACCGTATTGGAACGATGTCCGCACCGTATCACCCGGGCGGGTGCCACGGTAACCGTAGTAGGTGCGGTGTCCCACCGCACAACAACAAGGAGAGCAAGCGGGCGGTGCGGTACGCAGCCCCGTAGACGGTATAGGGCAAGGGAGCGGTACATTTTCCAGCCCTGCAGGGGCGTGACGACCGCAGCCCAGGGTGAGGAGGGAGCGGAGCGACCGACGTAACCCTGGGTTAAACGGGTTGCGGCCGAGGGTGGCCTGAAAGGTCACCACAATTCCGCGTGTTGTTGTGCTGACCTTACAGGCCAGCCGGTCTCCGTATACATGGGAACCCAGGGTTACGTCGGTCGCTCCGCTCCCTCCTCACCCTGGGCTGGGATCGTCACGCCCCTGCAGGGCTGGTATATGCAATGCCGCTATGCATCGCTGTTGTGCGGTGGGACACCGCACCTTCTACAGTTACCGTGGCGCGGCATGGCTTTTCCCGACGTATTGGCAGAAAAGTGTTTTTGCAGCATCCGTATTGGCGGGTCCTGGTCCTTGTTTTGGTGGAAAATGCCCTATGGCCGGGAAAGTTTCTTTCGAGGAGGTTATCACCATGACGTCTCAATCCTTGTTTTCGTGGAGAATGCCCGCAAGTGTTGAGTTTAGTAATCGGAGTTGTTTCAATGTTGTCTTAATCCTTGTTCTATTGGAATATGCATCGGCGAAATCGGTGTTAATGCAGGCGTTGATTATTTCAAGTCTCAATCCTTGTTCTATTTGGAATATGCTCCCGGATTACCAACTTCTAAAATTCAAAAATTATGAGTCATAATCCTTATTCTATTGGAATATGCTCTCGGAGAATAAAGAAATAATTATGAATATATTAAATTGTCTCAATCCTTGTTTTCATGGACACACTCGCAGGCGTCTACTGCGCCTTCTTCCGTGCTGCGGTGGCTACGGTGCGGGTGACGGTGCCTTTGTAGGTGACGAGGGTGAGGGCGGCGGAGTCGGCCTTGATGCCGGCAGTGGGTATGCTCAGGTAGGTGCGTGTGGAGTAGTACTCGGGCACGCCGCCCTGGTCGTGGTAGAGGCGCAGGCAGGCTACGGTGCGGCCGTCGGGCCGGGTGACGGTGCTGTCGAGCACGATGCCGACGGTATGGCGGGCGTCCTGGGTGTCGGCGGTGCCGGTCTTGAGGTCGAGGGCGAGGTTGACGTAGCGGCCGTCGGCGCCGGTCCACAGGCTCTGGAAGGCGACGGGGTCGGTGACGATGGTCTTGTATGCGGAGGCGGCGCGCGGGCGGCATACGGCGACGGCGGCTGCGGTGTGTGCCTCGACGGTGGCGGAGGAGGAGGATGTGGCGGACGTGCCGGTGCGGCTGTAGTAGAGTATGGCGCGGTAGACGGAGTCGGGCGTGGCGGCCCAGCGGGCGGTGAGGGGTGTGGCGAGGGTGAGGCTCTCGCCGTCGTCGGTGGTGGCGGTGGTGATGGTGCCGGCGGTGGAGGTGTGGGCTTCCACGAGGTCGGCGCGCAGGTAGGAGTAGCGGCCGTCACCGGTCTCGTAGCCGTCGCTCTGGCAGGAGGCGGCAAGACTGGCGGCGGCGACGAGTGCGGGGAGGATGGTGCGGGTGGCGGTGCGCATGCGGTGTGTGGCTTTTCGTTGGTGTGTGCGGCGGGACTTTTTTCGGGAAGGGGGAGGGAAAAAGGGTTCCCGGGCCTTGTCCGTCCTTGTCAGGCCTGGCCTTCGGCCTCCCGGAGGGCTTTCTCCTGGTTGGCGGCGGGGTTGGCGTACATGGCGAGCAGGCGGTTGTAGAGGAAGGGGCGGTCGGGCCGTTCGAGGCGTATGCGCCCGAGCTGCCGGGCGATGTACTTCTCGAAGGCGGCCTTCTCTGCCGGGGTGTAGCGGTCGGCGTGGGTGTCGGTGCCTTCGAGCAGGTCGAGGGCGGCGTAGTTGCCGGGGTAGAGGCGGTAGCCGCGGTGTATCTCGCCGTCGATGTGGCGGGCTATGGCGGCGAAGAGGTCGGTCTTGGGCATGGCGGGATCGAGGGTGCGCAGCCATGTGTCGATGCAGGGTGCGCAGTGGTAGTGTATGCGTCCCTTGTAGCCGGTCACGCCGGTGCGCATGCTGTAGACGTCGTCGCCGGGCGCCTTCTTCCAGTCGGGGTTGTCGCGGCGGCACTGCAGCTCTTCGGCCTTGAGCCAGTCGCAGGGGTCGTACTCGTAGGAGATGGCCAGGGGCACGATGTGGAGTGCGGCTATGCGGTCGACGACGGTGCCTTCGCCTCCCATGGCCATCATCTTGAGGATGGCTTCCTGGGTGCGGTCGTCGGAGTCCTTGGCGCGGCCTTCGCGCTGGGCGATCCATACGTTGTCGTCTTTCTGGCCGACGACGAGGTGCATGTACTCGGAGAGGCGCTTGCTGGCGGCGAGCATCTGCCGCATGGTGAGGGCGCGCTCTACGATGAACGACTTGTTGATGCGCACGAGGTCCTTGACCCAGGGCAGGGAGAGGAGGTTGTCGCCGATGGCGATCTCGCAGGTGGTGTCGCTTCCGGCGTCGATGAGCAGCTTGTCGAGCAGTGCGGAGTCGAGCACGATGTCGCGGTGGTTGCTCACGAAGGTGTGGCGCTTCCTGACGTCGATGCCGGCGGTGTCGATGTCGATGCCCGTGCTGGCCTTCTCGAGCAGACGGGTGAGGAAGGGGTAGCAGAAGCGGAACTGGAAGTCGAGACAGGTGCGGCAGCCGTACATGGCCTTGGCGATGTCTTCTTCGGGGGTGTCGGGGTAGAGCCATGCGAGCACCTGGCGGAACTGCGGGTCGGAGAGCAGCCGTGCGTAGGCGGCGGGCAGCTCGTCGGGTTCGAAGGGCCGGATGGCGTCGTAGGGGCGCAATGTTTCTTTGTCCATGGTCGTTCAGGTTATGGGGCGGCCGTGGCGGCCGCCTCTGTATTTTTTCTGTCCCTGTCCGGTATTTTCTCTGTTCCTGTCCGGGGCGGGACGGGGCGGGGGGTCAGAACTGGTTTTCGACGATGTCGGTGAGCACCTGTGTCATGTCGAGTCCGGCGGCGCGCACCTGCTGGGGTATGAAGCTGGTGGCGGTCATGCCGGGTGTGGTGTTGATCTCGAGCATGTTGACGGTGTCGTGTCCGTCGTCGCCGTGCGAGATGATGTAGTCTATGCGTATGATGCCGTTGCAGTGCAGCAGGTCGTAGATGCGGGAGGTCTCTTCGGCCACGCGGCGTGCGGTGTCGGGCGAGAGGCGTGCGGGGGTGATCTCCTGTACCTGTCCGTTGTACTTGGCGTCGTAGTCGAAGAACTCGTTGGAGGTGACCACTTCGGTGGCGGGCAGCACGACGCTCTTCTCCCGGGTCTTGTAGCAGCCTACGGAGATCTCGGTGCCCTCGAGGTAGCTTTCGATCATCACCTCGTCGCTCTCCATGAAGGCCACGCGGAGTGCGGGGGCGAGCTGGTCGGTGTTCTTGACCTTGGACACGCCGAAGGACGACCCGTCGGCGGCGGGCTTGACGAAGCAGGGCATGCCGACGGTCTCGCGGATGTACTCGTCGCTGTACTTGCCTTCCTCGCCGCGGCGCAGCAGGAGGCTCTTGCCTACGTTGACGCCGTAGCCGCGGAGGTAGTTGTTGAGCACGTACTTGTCGAAGGTGAGTGCCTCGACGAGCACGCCGCTGGTGCTGTAGGGTATGTGGAGCAGCTCGAGGTATCCCTGCATGATGCCGTTCTCGCCGGGTCCGCCGTGTATGGTGATGTAGGCGTAGTCGAAGATGACGGCCTTGCCGCCGAGCACGAAGGAGAAGTCGTTCTTGTCGATGGGTGCGGTGCCGCCGTCTTCGAGGTTGACGTGCCAGTCGAGCCCCTTGACGTCGACGGTCCACACGTTGTAGCGCTCCTTGTCGAAGAAGGAGTAGAGTCCTTGTGCTGAGCGGAGCGACACGTCGTGCTCGGAGGAGTCGCCGCCGCAGATGATGGCTATGTTTCTCTTCAGATTTTCCATAATCGTGATGGTCTTGGTTGGTATGCTTTCCCCGTCCTTGCCTTTTGTTCCCGTTCTTGGGGCGGAGGGGTGATGTGTTGGCGGGTATATGCGCAAAGGTAGTATATTTTCCGCTATCCGGATAGCGGCGGGACGTTTTTTTTGCGTGCTTCTTGCGCTTTTTTTGCGTGCTTTCTGCGTGTTTTCCGCGTGCTTCTTGCGCTTTTCTTGCGTGCTTCTTGCGTGTTTTTTCGTCAGCCCCGCCGTTGTCCCGCCGTTGCCGGCTGCGGTCAGTCGTCGCCGAAGGTGTCGCGCGTGGTGCCCCTGACGTATCCGCGCCAGCGCTCGAGCAGGGCTTCCATGTCGCCGGCCAGGGGCGAGGTGAAGTCCATCTGCTGTCCGGTGGTGGGGTGCACGAACCCGAGCGTGCGGGCGTGCAGGGCCTGGCGCGGGCAGATGCGGAGGCAGTTCTGTATGAAGGCGCGGTAGGTGGAGGAGCGGTTGCCGCGCAGTATCTCGCAGCCGCCGTAGCGCTCGTCGCCGAAGAGGGGGTGTCCGATGTGGCGCATGTGGGCGCGTATCTGGTGGGTGCGGCCGGTCTCGAGGATGCACTCCACGAGGGTGGTGTAGCCGAAGCGCTCGATGACGCGCCAGTGGGTGACGGCCTCCTTGCCGATGCCCGACTCGGGGGAGTAGACGGTCATGCGCAGACGGTCTTTGGGGTCGCGGGCGATATTGCCCTCTATGCGGCCCTCGTCGGTGTCGAAGTGTCCCCACACGAGTGCGTTGTAGGAGCGGTGGGTGGTCTTGTTGTAGAACTGGGCGCCGAGCGAGGTCTTGGCCGCCGGGGTCTTGGCCACGACGAGCAGGCCGGAGGTGTCCTTGTCGATGCGGTGCACCAGGCCCACCTCGGGGTCGTTGGGGTCGTAGGTGGGGAGGTCGCGCAGACGGTAGGCCACGGCGTTGACGAGCGTGCCGTGGAAGTTGCCGGCGCCGGGGTGCACGACGAGTCCGGCGGGCTTGTTGACCACCATCAGGTCGTCGTCCTCGTAGACCACGTCGAGGGGTATGTCCTCGGGCTCTATGGTGGAGTCGTGGCGCGGGCGGTCGAGCATGAGGGTGACCACGTCGCCGGGGCGCACCTTGTAGTTGCTCTTCACGGGCTGTCCGCCCACGTGTATGTATCCGGCGTCGGCGGCCTTCTGTATGCGGTTGCGGCTGGAGTGCTGCATCTTCTCGCACATGAACTTGTCGACGCGCAGCGGCTTCTGGCCCTCGTCGGCCACGAAGCGGAAGTGCTCGTAGAGCGCGCCGTCCTCGTCGAGGCCGTCGTCGGTGTTGTCAGTGTCGGCGGGGCCGGGGTCGGCGGTGGGGCTGTCTGTGCAGGCGTTGCCGGGGAAGAGGCCGCTGAGGTGCTCTTCCGGGTCTTGCGGTGTAGTCATATCTCTATTTATGCGTTATTCTGCGTTCTATGCGTTATTCTGCGTTGTGTCGTTCGTTGTCTTCTGTGGCGTGGGGCTCGGCGGGCGGTGCCGAGACCACCTCAAACTCGTCTACGTCGCCGCCCTCGTCGGTGATCACTCCGTCGTCGCCGGCCACATCGGTGATGTCGACGTCGTCGCCCTCGGCGCGCTGGCCGTTGCCCGCCTGTATGACGATCGTGGCGTCTACGGGTATCCTGTCGCCGGCTGACACGCGGCGCCCGTCGGCCAGGATGCCGTATACCCAGTCTTTCTCGCCGGGCACGTACTCGGGCTGTCCGAGCCTGAAACCGATGGCCGTCAGCCGGGCCATGGCTTCGCGCAGCGAGGAGTTGTCGACCACGTCGGGCAGGGTGATCGAGGGCGAGTGGGTGGCGTTGACCGTGAGGTACACCACATGGCCCGACTTGACCTGCACGCCGCTCTCGGGCGACTGGGCGAGGATGCAGCCGGGGGCGAGCGACTTGACGTAGCCCGTGTCGCTCACCACCACCTCGAGCCCGAGGTTGTCGAGCATCTGCCGTGCGGTGTCGTAGGGCTTGTGCCGCACGTCGGGCACGGGTATCGACTCGCCGTGGTGGGTGTAGACGTCGAGGCCTATGCGCACGCCGACGGCGGCGACGGCCGTGACGACGGCCATGGCCAGAAGGTTGCCCCAGAGGTAGCGGCTGGTGAGTTTGGCGAAAAAGTCGGTTGGCTTCATGTATTGTTCTTGTCCGTGGTTGTGCGGCCGCCCCGGGCCTGCGGAGCACGCTCCGGCGGCACGGGCGGCCCCGTTCGGTGCAAAGGTAGGCAAAAATTGCGAAAGTGGAAAATCATAGGCCGTACTTGTGCCGTGACGGCGGGGGTGCATAAGATGGGCACGTTGCACCACATATGTCCATTCGTGAAAATTCGTTGGATTAGTGGTTCATAAAAACCACGGAATTTGGGTTTTAACCACAAATTTTACGAGATTTGTCGCAGACCCACTGACCGGCGGGAAGTAATCTCTTCCGATGGCGGTTTAATTATGCGCCCCCTACAGGGGCAACGTAAAACACAAACGTATGAGATAGGGCCGCGCTCGACTTTGTCGCTTGCCTAAGCAAGAGCCCTATCCTATATTATGCCGCCCCTACGGGGCTGGGGGTACAATGCCACATAGTTAGGTATCGGGGCGCTACGGAGGCGCATGCGCAGCGGCGGCCGTCCTGCAAAATACCTATTTTTGTGTATTTTGGCGTCTTATATATAAATGTAACTTTGCAACCGCAATTCCGCCGGAAGGACTCCGCATGCCCTTCCGCATCCGACAAAAACCGACACCGACGATGCCACACCTGCTCCACACCGTTCTCATCCTACTCTACATACTGACAGCCGCCCCCGCCATGGGGCAGCACGCACAGCCTGCCGCACTCACGGGCACCGTGCGCGACGCCGACGGCGGCGAGGCCCTGCAGGCGGCCGTCGTCACCTTCTCGGGCCAGCTGTCGCGCTCGGCCGTCACCGACCGCGCCGGACACTTCACCATCGCCCTGCCGCAGGGCACGGCCACCGGATCGCTGCGCGTCACGATGGTGGGCTACAAGCCCTACACGGCCACCGTCGACGTGCGCCGCACCCGCCGTCTCGACATACGTCTCAAGGCCAGCGCCGAGATCGCCGAGGTGGTGGTCACCGCACAGGAGGGGCGCGGGCTGACCGGCACGTCGAAGATCGGGCGCCACGCCATGGAGCACCTGCAGCCCTCCTCCTTCGCCGACATCCTCGAGCTGCTGCCCGGAGGCATGGCCTCTGACCCCTCGCTCTCCGCACCCAACACCATACGCCTGCGCGAGGTGCCCATATCCTCTTCGGACTACGCCACCTCGTCGCTCGGCACCGCCTTCGTCGTCGACGGCGCGCGCATGAGCACCAACGCCAACATGCAGTACCTCACCGGCGCCTACGACAATACCGCCACCGCACGCGACTTCACCAACGAGGGCGTCGACATGCGCTCCATCTCCACCGACGACATCGAGAGCGTGGAGATCGTGCGCGGCATACCCTCCGTGGAGCACGGCGACCTGACCAGCGGACTGGTCAAGATCAACCGCCGGCGCGGCGGACACGACCTCTCGGCACGCTTCAAGGCCGACATGGACTCCAAGCTCTTCTACCTGGCCAAAGCCTTCGAGTGGACTCCCCGCCGCCTCACGCTCAACCTCTCGGCCGACTACCTCGACAACCGCGCCGACCCGCGCAACGTGCTCGAGACCTACTCCCGCATCACCCTCTCGGCGCGCCTCTCCAAGCGCTGGATCACGGGCGACCGCACGGCCGACCTGCGCGCCAGCGCCGACTACGGCGGATCGTTCGACCGCGACAAGGTCGACCCCGAGCTCAACTACGGCGGCGTAGACCGCTACTCCTCCTCCTACAACCGGTGGGCGGCCGACCTGTCGTTCCGCACCGACGACACGTCGCACCGCTCCCTGCTCCGCTCCCTGGCCGCCACGCTCTCGGCATCGGTCGAGAGCGACCGCACCGAACGCACGCGCCTCGTGCAGCTCTCCGGCGAGACCCCCGCGGCCACCTCGCGCACCGAGGGCGAGGCCGACGCCGTGCTCATCTCCCCCAACAAGTACACCGCCACACAGTCGGTAGAGGGCATGCCCGTGGGCATCTACGCCAAGCTGTCGGCCGAGCTGGGCCTGCCCCGCCTGCGCACCCTCACCCACGCCCTGCGCATCGGCATCGACTGGCAGATGGACAAGAACTACGGACGCGGACAGATCTTCGACGAGCGCCAGCCCCTCTACCCCGGCGTCTCCACCCGCCCGCGCGCCTACTCGGCCATACCCGCCTCGCACGCCGCCGGCGCCTACGCCGAACTGACGGGCACGCTGCCCCTCGGCGCCTTCGCTCTCGACGTGCAGGCCGGCGTGCGCGCCTCCACCCTGCTCCACCTGCCCTCCTCCTACACGCTCCACGGCAAGGTGTACGCCGACCCGCGCGTCAACCTCGGCCTCACCTTCCCCGCCGCCAGCGTCGCCGGACACCCCATGGTCTTCCGCCTCACCGGGGGCGTCGGACAGCACACCAAGAACCCCACCCTCGACCAGCTCTACCCCGACAAGGCCTACCTCGACCTCGTGGAGCTCAACTACTGGCACGAGAACAAGGACTACCGCCGCGTGTACCTCCAGACCTACGTCGTCGACCCCACCAACCCCTCGCTGCGCGCCGCACGCAACCTCAAGTGGGAGATCGCCCTCGACGCCACATGGTGGGGCAACCGCATCGACATCACCTTCTTCCGCGAGAACATGACCTCGGGCTTCCGCTCCATGGCCGTCTACGCCCCCTACACCTACAAGAAGTACGACGCATCGGCCGTCGACGCCTCCGCACTCACCGCCCGCCCCGACATCTCCGCCCTGCCCTACACCACCGTCAGCGAGCTCAGGGCGCACTACGTCACGGCCAACGGCAGCCAGACGCTCAAGAAGGGCGTCGAGCTCACCTTCTCCTCACGCCGCTGGCGGGCCATCGGCACCCGGCTCACCGTCACCGGAGCATGGTTCCGCTCCGAATACCGCAACTCGCAGGAGGTCATGGAGCGCCCCTCCGACGTCATCGGGGGCAAGCAGGTCAGCGTCGTCGGACTCTACCGCGACGACGACGGATACATACGCGAGATGTACAACACCAACTTCACCTTCGACACCGACATTCCCCGCCTGCGCCTCGGCTTCTCCGTCTCCGCACAGTGCCTCTGGCTCTCCGCCAAGCAGAGCATGCCCAAGGGCAACACTCCCACACGCTACATGACCGCTGACGGACAGTGGCACGACTTCACCGAGGCCGACGCACAGGACGCCGAACTGCAGTTTCTCGTGCGACACAACAACGCCTCGCTCTACGAGCGGCAGACCGTGCCCTTCAGCATGAACCTCAACCTCAAGGCCACCAAGCGCCTCATGGCCGACCGCCTCATGGTGGCCCTCTTCGTCAACAAGCTCTGGGACGCACACCCCGACTACGTGCGCAACAACTTCCGCATACGCCGCTACGTCACCCCCTACTTCGGACTCGAACTCAACATGAAGATATGACCCTCACCGCAAGATACATCCGACCGCTCCTGCCCCTCCTGGCCGCACTCCTCATGCTCCTGGGCCTCACCGCCCTCACCGCCTGCCACGCCGCCGAGGACGACTGCTACACCACCGTGTCTGTCACCGTCGCCCCGCCCGAGGGCGGCACCATACTGCAGATGCAGGGCACCGTGCGCCTGACCAACCTCAACAACAGGCAGACCTACTCCACATCATCCTTCTCCCTGGCCACGGCCACCGTCGAGGTGCTGCGCGGCGTCTACTCCGTCGACATCGAGGGCACCGTGCGCTACACCGACAAGACGGGCACCGTGCGCACGGCCAACTTCCGCGCGTCTTCGTCCTACACCGAGGCGCTCACCCACCCCGCCGCCGCCACGCTCGACATCATCCTCCTCTAAAACGCCCTCCTCTCCCCACACCATGACACGACACCTGCAACGCCTCCTCGCCCTCCTCGCCCTCATCACGGTCCTCCTGCCCGTCTCCGCCGCCGTGGCCGACACCTCCGGCATCGCCGAGCACCACAGCCTATGGACCGCCCATACCCTCGGACAGAGCGGCAACCCCGCACTCATGCAGTCGCTCTACACCCGCTCGCGCTCGGAGATCGCCGCCGCCTACGACTGGAGCTCGGCCTCGCGGCCCGTGCTCTACCAGCTGGGCGACGGACACGCCTACGCCTCCGTCACGGCCGACTCCTACATACGCCTCTCGCCCGCCACCTCGGTATGGGGCGGGGCATCGTACCGCACAGGCCGGCGCCGCAACGTCACTTGGTGCTCCACGGCCGACTACCTCCTGCTCTACCCCCACGTCATGGGCGACACCCTCGGCGGCAGCCTCAGCAGCGAGCGCTACACCTTCAGGGGCGGATGGGCATCGCGCATCGGCCGCTTCACCCTCGGCGCCGCCGCCGACTTCCGCGCCGAGCACGAGTACCGCACCACCGACCCGCGGCCCCGATGCATCGTCACCGACCTCTCCATAAGCATCGGCGCCACCTATGCCCTCGGACACTACACCGCCGGCCTCAACGCCGGGGCTCGCTTCTACAAGCAGACCAACAGCGTGAAGTTCTTCCGCGAGGCGGGCGTCATACCCGAATACCAGATGGTGGGACTCGGCGCCGACTACAAACGCTTCTCGGGCAGCAACGCCTCGGCCTACTACAAGGCCACCGCATGGAGCGCCGGACTCGACCTGCGGCCCGCCGCCTCGGGCGCCGTGCTCTCGGCCTCGTATGCCTACACGCCCTACCGCCGCATCATGCCCAACTACAACGCCCTGCCCATGACCACCCTCTACGTGGAGCGCCTGCTCGGCGAGGCCGGATGGCGCCACACCGCCGCACGCACCCGATGGAGCCTCACCGCCGCGGCCGACTACGAGCGGCGCACCGGCGACGAGCATATCGCCGGCAACGCCTCGGCATCAGAATACCGCGTCGTGGCCACGCTCACCACCTACCGCAACCACACCCTCACCCTCAGCGCCCAGGCCACCGCCGAGCGCACCCTCGCCCGCGGCACCGCCGCCCTGCGGCTGCGCGGCGGCTACACCGACTTTGCCGCCGACTATCTCTCGCCCCACCGCGAGATGGCCTTCGCCAAGGCCTTCGGCGAGGCTGCCGCACAGTGGAAGCACGCCTTCCGCGGCGGACAGTGGCTCTCGGCCGACCTCTCGGCTGCCTACCGCGCCCGCACATTCCGCCGCATCGCCATGCCCTACGCCACCATGGACGACGCCGCCACACGCCTGGCCGACAACACCTACGCTTGGCTCACGGCCGACCGGCTCGACCTCGCCGCCTCGCTGCGCCTCGACCTGCCGCTCCGCACCCGCGGCATCGGCGGCCTCTTCTTCGTCGTCTCGGCCGCCTCGGCCTCGTCGCCCGGCTACCACGCCACCACCCTCGGCGCCTCGGCCGGACTCGCCTTTTGACCCGCAACCCCGGGAGACAGCCCTACGGATGCTGCAGCCGATGCATTTGTGAGATTCGTGTAATTCGTGAAAATTCGTGGTTACACAAAAACCGGTCTTCCCCGTGGTCTGATAAACCACGAATAGGACGAATCCTACGAATATCGCCTGACGGCGGTGAATTCCCCGAAGAGGGAAAGGGCGTCCCCGAAGGGGGCGAACACGGAAAAGCCTCAGAAACCTGCAACAACATACATCAATATACAATCACAAAAGAAAGAAAAAGAAAATGAGAAAACATCTGACCATGGCCCTCATGGCCCTCGCCACAGCAGGACTCACGCTGACATCCTGCAGCGACGACGACAACGCCCCCACCGCGGAGAAGACCACACAGTACGCCGTAGCCCTCGACCTGCCGCTCAACCTCACCAACGCCAAGCTCGAGTCGGCCACCGCCACCCTCACCAACGTGAGCACCAAGAAGACCTACACCGCACAGAACTTCCGCCTCGCCGGCACACAGTACGCCGACACCCTCACCCTGCCCGAAGGCACCTACAGCATCGCTGTCGAAGGTACCGTAAGCTACGACCTGCAGAAGAGCACCACCGACGACGAGACCGCCGTCGCCACACGCACCACCCGCGGCGTCAAGGCCACCCGCGACAACGTGGCCGTATCGGCCGCACAGACCGCCGCCGACCCCCTCGCGCTCAGCGTATACGTGGCACAGTCGGGACTCGTCATCTCCGAGATATTCTTCACCGGCACCCTCACCGCCGAGGGCAAGCAGTACTCCGACGACCAGTACTTCAAGGTGGCCAACAACAGCGACACCACCATGTACCTCGACGGAGTGGGATTTGCCGAGTCGGCCTTCCTCACCGTCGACAAGCAGGACTACAAGCCCAACATCATGGACGAGGCCGTGTCCGTCGACGCACTCTACATCTTCCCCGGCAGCGGCAAGGACTACCCCATCAAGCCCGGACAGGAAGTGGTCGTGGCCGTCAACGCCGTCAACCACAAAGAGTACAACCCCCTCTCCTGCGACCTGAGCAAGGCCGACTTCGAGATCTACGACGAGTCGTCAAACCCCAAGTTCACCGACACGCAGAACCCCGACGTGCCCGACATGGTCAACTGGTATGACTACTCCGCCACCTACTTCGGCATGCACAACCGCGGATTCAAGTCGTACTTCCTCGTCAAGCCCGAGGTAGACAAGGACAAGTTCCTCGCCGACTACGCCTACACCTACACCTACGTCTTCACCTACGGCGAATACTCCTTCGACATGGACGGCGACGCCTTCCGGGTGCCCAACTCATGGGTGCTCGACGCCGTCAACCTCAGCATCGCCGACATGTACGAGTGGCTCGTCACCTCGCCCGCCCTCGACGCCGGATGGGCACACTGCGGCACCGTAGACCGCGACAAGACACGCTACGGCAAGTCCGTCATCCGCAAGAAGAACGGCACCAAGTGGGTCGACACCAACAACTCCACCAACGACTTCGAGTCTGACGCCAAAGCCTCGCTGCTCGACTGACAAGGGGCAGGCGGACAATGCACAGGTAACCCAGGGCTGCGCGTCGCGGCTGTCGCCGTGACGCCCGTCCTGGGCTATCTGCATTCCACGCCCCATACTTTTACCCCCGACAAAAAACCGTCACAACAAAAAAAATGCGACACATACTTTCCTTTCTACTCCTCCTGGGCGCCGCCCTCGGCGCCGCAGCGCAGACCCTGCCCACCGACCCCATGGTGCGCAAGGGGCAGCTCGCCGGCGGGCTCACCTACTACATCGCCCGCAACACGCAGACACCCCACGTGGCCGACTTCTACATCGCCCAGCGCGTAGGCTCCATACTCGAAGAGCCGCGCCAGCGCGGACTCGCCCACTTCCTCGAACACATGGCCTTCAACGGATCGCGCCACTTCCCCGGCGGCAACGACGGTGACGGCATCGTGAAGTGGTGCGAGAGCGTCGGCATCAAGTTCGGACAAAACCTCAACGCCTACACCTCCGTCGACCAGACCGTCTACAACATCTCCGCAGCACCCGTCACGCGCGAAGGCGTCGTCGACACCTGCCTGCTCATACTCTCCGACTGGAGCCACGACCTCCTGCTCGCCGACGAAGAGATCGACAAGGAGCGCGGCGTCATACACGAGGAGTGGCGCACACGCCGCTCTGGCATGGCCATGCAGCGCCTCATGGAGAACGCCATGCCCACCGTCTACGCCGGGTCGAAATACGCCGACGCCATGCCCATCGGCTCGATGGACGTCGTCGACCACTTCGCCTACCAGGACCTGCGCGACTACTACCACAAGTGGTACCGCCCCGACCTGCAGGCCGTCATCGTCGTGGGCGACATCGACCCCGACCTGACCGAACAGAAGATACGCGCCCTCTTCGACGGCGTCGCCACACCCCCCGACGCAGCCGAACGCATCTACTACCCCGTGCCCGACAACGACAGCATGATCGTCTACACCGCACAGGACAAGGAGCAGCCCACCACCGCCTTCACCCTCTACATGAAGCGCGACGCCACACCGCGCGACCAGCGCAACACCCGACAGGACTACGCCGAGGGCTACAAGTCGCTCCTCGTGCGCTCCATGCTCAACGACCGCATCGACGAGCTCACCGACCGCGCCCGTCCGCCCTTCATCTCCGGCGGCGTGCGCGACGGCGGCTTCTTCCTCGCCACCACCAAGGACGCCTTCAGCATCTTCTGCGTATGCCAGCCCGACGACGTCAGGGGCAGCATCGACGCCGTCGTGGCCGAGGTGGAGCGCGCACGGCAGCACGGGTTCACCGCCTCCGAGCTCGCCCTGGCCAAGACCGAGATGCTCCGCCGCGCCGAGGTGGAGTACGCCTCGCGCGACGACCGCCGCAACGGACAGATCGTCAGCGCCTGCGTGGCCAACTTCTGCAACGGCGACCCCATGCTCTCGCCCGCCGACGAGCTGGCCCTCGTCAGACAGCTCGACGCCGAGGTCACCCTCGACGACATCAACGCCGCCGCACGCGCCATGATCACCTGCCGCAACCAGGTCGTCACCCTCTACGGACCCGAGAAGGAAGGCTTCGCCCTGCCCTCGCACGAGGACATCGAAAAGACCGTGCTCTCCGCACAGACCCGCCAGTACGGCGCCTACAAGGAGAAGGCCGTGCCCAAGACCCTGATGGAGCGCAAGCCCAAGGCCGGCAAGATCGTCAGCGAGAAGGCCGCACCCCACGGATACACCTGCCTCACCCTCAGCAACGGCATGCACGTCTACGCACGCCACACCGACTTCGAGGCCGACGACATCTCCGTGCGCTTCTTCTCGCGCGGCGGACGCTCGCTCTACCCCGACAGCGACGTGCCCTCGATGGCCTACCTCGCCTCCACCGTCGCCGCATCGGGCGTGGCCTCCTTCGACCAGAAGACCCTCGAGAAGATGCTCGCCGGCAAGACCGTGCGCCTCTCGCCCTACGTCGCCGAGACCAGCGAGGGCATGAGCGGATCATGCGACAAGGCATCGCTCGAGACCCTCATGCAGCTCGCACACCTCTACTTCACCGCACCCCGCCGAGACGACACCGCCTTCGAGAGCCTCATGAGCCGCCAGCGCTCCTTCCTGGCCAACCGCAACGCATCGCCCACCGTCACCTACAACGACTCGCTGCGCGCCATACTCTACGACAACAACCCCCGCATGGCACCCATGACCGTCGCGACGCTCGACCGCGTGAGCCTCGACCGCATCATGCAGATCTACGCCGAGCGCTTCGCCGACGCCGCCGACTTCGACGTCATCGTCACCGGAAGCATGACCCTCGACGACCTGCGGCCCCTCGTGCGCACCTACCTCGCCTCGCTGCCCGCCACACGCAAGCCCGAAAGCGAAGGCACGCACCAGCCCGCGCTGCGCCGCGCCGACGAGACCCACCTCTTCACGCGCGCACAGAGCACGCCCACCTCGACGACCACCATATACATCACCGCCGACATGCCCTACACCGAGCACAATGACATGTGCCTCGACGTGCTCGCACAGACCCTCCGCATGGTCTACACCAAGAAGGTGCGCGAGGAGAAGGGCGGCACCTACGGCGTAGGCGTCTCCGGCGACCTCTCGCGCACACCCTCGACAGAAGCCCTGCTCAAGATCAACTTCCGCACCGACCCCGCCAAATACGCCGAGCTCATACCCATCGTCTACGCCGAGCTCGACAGCATGGCACAGCACGGACCCTCCGCAGAAAACCTCGACAAGGTCAAGGAGTACGAGTACAAGACCTACGGACAGGTCAGGATCATGAACGACTACTGGCACACCGTCATGTACGAACAGCTCTTCAACGGCATCGACCTCGACCACGACTACACCGACCGCGTGCGCGCCCTCACCACCGACGACATCCGTGACTTCGCCCGCCGCCTGCTCTCGCAAAAGCACCGCATAGAGGTCACCATGCAGTAGGCGCACGCACCAGCCCCGCAGGGTGTCCATAATCCGCATTTTTTAGTAGGTGCGGTGTCCCACCGCACAGTGAGAAGGACAAGTCCCGTAGGGACGGCATAATACAGGATAGGGCCGAGGCCCTATCTCAAACGGCGACACAAAAATTGCCCCTGTAGGGGGCGCATAATTCAACCCATGCGGAAAAATTGAACTATGCGCCCCCTACAGGGGCAATGTTTGTGATGCCAACGGAAAACGTAGGGGCGAGCCCCTACGCTATATTATGCGCCCCCTACAGGGGCACCCTTCGCCGCACACAATTTCCACACACAATTTCCGCACACATTATCCACACACAATTTTCCGCCCCATAACATACGGAAACCGAAAAAACACTATCTTTGTAACTGTATAGGCCCGCACGGAACAAAAAACGCCTCTCCACTACGGAAAAAACGCCCTCTCCCCGCATGAAAAACGGCGCAACCGTACAAAGCCTCTGTACTGACCGTACAAGGCCCTTGTACCATCACTACAAGGCCTTTGTAGCGTCCGTACAAGGCCCTTGTAGCGTCCGTACAAAGGCCTCTGAGAAAACCGGAAATCCCGCACTGCGAAACCGAAGGCAAAACACCGGTAAAACCTTAAGACCGTAACCCCGACGGCCCCAAATCCAAGAAACCGAAAACGGGGGAAAACAGAAAAACGCCAAGCGGCGGAAGAACCGGAAAAACAGTAAAACCACAAACTCACCTATATGGAAAGAATAGCCATCGACATGGGCGGGACCAACCTGCGCGCCGCCCTCGTCACCGAAGCCGGCATACGGCAAAAAGTGCAGGCCCCCTGCCCCGCCCAGGGCACCGAGGACGAGGTGCTCGAAGCCCTCTTCTCGCTCATCGCACCCCTCGCCGACGAGGCCGGCGACCGCCTCGAAGGCATCGGCGCAGGCATACCCTCGGTCATCGACCGCGACCTGGGCCTGGTCTACGACCTGACCAACATACCCTCGTGGCGCTGCGTGGCGCTGGGCAAGGCGCTCGCCGAACGGTTTTCCTGCCGCGTGGAGCTCGACAACGACTCCAACTGCTTCACCCTCGGCGAGGCACGCTACGGCGCCGGACGCGACTACCGCAACTTCGTGGGCGTGACGCTCGGCACCGGACTGGGCGCAGGCGTCGTCATCGACGGACGGATATGCCGCGGCGAGGACGACGGCGTGGGCGAGATAGGCGCCATACCCTACCTCGACAGCGACGTGGAGCACTACTGCTCGAGCCACTACTTCGCCGACCGCTGCCAGACCACCGCCGGCGAACTGAGCGCGCTGGCACGCAGCGGCGACGCCTCTGCCCTGGCCGCCTGGCACGACTTCGGACGCCATATCGGGCAGATGGTCAAGATCGCCATGCTCGCCTACGCCCCCGAAGCCGTCATCCTGGGCGGCGGCATCGCCCGCTCGCTCGACCTCTTCGAGGAGGCGATGTACGGCGAGATCGCCGACTACCCCTTCCGCATGGCCGCCAAACGCATACGCGTGTGGCCCTCGCGCCTGGAGGACGCCGCCCTGCTCGGCGCCGCCTCGCTGCTCGACGAGTGAGAAGACAGTAGGACACAGCAGTAGGCGACGTGTCCCACGTCGCAGTGAGAAGGTGTTCTCAAAAGAGGCAATGAGCCCGATGAAGGCTATGTGCTGTGCGGTGGGACACCGCACCTACTAAAAGTAGTAGGCGACGTGTCCCACGTCGCAGTGAGAAGGCATTCTCAAGAGGCAATGCGCCTGACGAAAAACTCCGTACTGTGCGGTGGGACACCGCACCTACTAAAAACGGTCACGATGTGCAACGACACACGCACGCCGTGCCATGACATGCCATGTGCACGCACCAGCCCCGTAGGGGCGACATAATATAGGATAGGGCCTTGGCCCTATCTCATGCGTTTGTGTTTCGACGATGCCCCTGTAGGGGGCATATTTGCGGGACCACGGGAAAACGTAGGGGCGAGCCCCTACGCTATATTATGCGCCCCCTACAGGGGCAATGTATGTGATACCGACGGAAAAACCTACGCTATATATACGCCCTACAGTTCCCACGAATAACGGTTGCATATATCATATTCGTCATATTCGTGGTTGAAAGAGCGCCTCGGTTGGAGTGAGGTGACGGACATGACGATCCCCGCGATTTACGGTTGCATATATCAGATTCGTGAGATTCGTCATATTCGTGGTTGAAAAAGAGCGCCTCGGTTGGAGTGAGGTGACGGACATGACGATCCCCGCGATTTACGGTTGCATATATCAGATTCGTGAGATTCGTCATATTCGTGGTTGAAAAAGAGCGCCTCGGTTGGAGTGAGGTGACGGACATGACGATCCCCGCGATTTACGGTTGCATATATCAGATTCGTGAGATTCGTCATATTCGTGGTTGAAAAAGAGCGCCTCGGTTGGAGTGAGGTGACGGACATGACGATCCCCGCGATTTACGGTTGCATATATCAGATTCGTGAGATTACTTCCCGTCGGTCAGTGGGTCTGCGACAAATCTCGTAAAATTCGTGGTTAATGGCATTCGTGAAAATTCGGGGTGTTCGTGGTTCATGGCATACGCGGAATTTCGGGTTGACGTGAACCGCGAATCCTGCATGCCGGCCATGCACGAAAAAAGCGCAGGGGACTGTTTCCCTGCGCTCCACCGCCGGCCCCGCTGGGGGCGACGGTCTTGTTGTTGTTCTCCTATATTCCTTTTCTGTACTGTATCTTTTGTGTTATGTCGTGAATTTTCCCGGGCGGCTTTCGGGCACGCCCTTTTTTTATAATGCTGTAATTCTTGAGGTAGCCTTACTTTTTGCCGAACTTGAACTTGTACCCGACGGTCATCTGGAGTACGACGTTGCTGCCCTTGCTGTGCTTGTAGAGGTCGTTGACGCCGAGATTGAAGCGTGCGTCGAACATGATGCCGCTGTCGAACTCGTAGGAGACGCCCACGGGGATGGACAGGTCGATGGTGTTGCAGCGGTCCTTGACGTCGAGCGTGCGGTGGTCGGTCACGTCCTCGGTCTTGCCGCCGCCGCCGATGTCGAGGTGGTCTTTGGCTGTGAGGAGTATGCCGGGCTGGAGGCCGACCTTGACGGCGAGTCCTCGCCATACGTAGAAATTGGCGAGCACGGGCACGTTGATGTAGTCGAGCGAGAGGTAGCTCTTGTCGTCGATGTGGAAGGGTGCGGGGCTCCATCCCTCTGCCTTCTCGCGCTTGGCGCCCTGGTGGGAGTAGATGACGCCGGCGGTGAGGCCGAAGCGGCGGGTGAGCTGGTATCCGAACTCGAGGCCTCCGGCTACGCCGAATCCGCATTCGGTGTCGGCCTTGACAAACTGGGTGGTGCGGTCGTCGGTCCTGACGGTGTACATGCGGCCGTAGCCGTTGTTGGAGATGATCGATGTGTTGAAACCTACTCTCGGGGTGACGGAGAATGTGTGTGCGGCGGGTTGCGCCATGAGTGCCGTTGCGGCCACGAGGCCTGCGGCGAGTGTTGCCAATTTCTTCATAGTGTCGTGTTTTTTTAGTGGGGTTCTACGGTATGCCCTTGCCGGGCGGATGCTTCTTGTTTTTCTGTTTTTGGGGCGGGGTGCCTTGTCTTTTTTGGGGGGATGTGTGCCTTGCTTTTTTGGGGAGTGTGTGGGGTCTGTATGGATACAGTGAGGGGGTGCGGGCCGTTGTCCGCACCCCCTCTGTGGTTGTCGTTTAGGGTATGTGGGGACTTTGCTTACAGTGCGGTGATCCGCTCTACGAAGAAGTACAGCGGGTTATTCTCGTCGGAGGTCTTCTTGAGCGTGTAGCGTGCCTTCATGGGGTCGGTGGCGATGGTCTCGGCAAGCTGGCTGGCGCTTGTGGAGTAGAGGAGGTTGCCTACCTGCTCTCCGGAGACGCAGACGGTCTGGCCCTTGGCGTTGACGCCCTTGATGGAGAACTTGAGCTTGGCTCCGTACATGTAGGTGCCCGGGGTGAGCGTGACGCCGTCCTTGATGGTCTGGTGGATGATGAGCGTGCCGGTGCTCTCGGGTGTGCTGCTCTTGATTTCGATGGACTTGCCGTTCTCGAGCTTGGCGGTGTGCTCCTTGCCTGCGCCGTCGGTGTAGATGAGGCTGTTCTCGTAGGTGTTGACGCAGTCGTCGGGAAGGTCGGGCGTGACGGTGATGACGGTGCCTGCGATGTTGGTGTCGGTGATCTTGCCGTTGTCGTCGTCGCTGCTGCAGCTGGCCAAGCCGGCGGTCATCACTGTTGCCATGAGGAGAAGGGCTGCGGCCTTCATTGCGGATTTCATTGTTGTCTTCATAATCATTCGTTTTTTAAGTGGTTATTTGTATGTTTTGCTTGTTTATTGCTTCTCGTGTATTCGTGTGGCGGTTGTCGTTTGCTTCACGTTTTGTTTGTTGTTTGCTTCTTTTGTTTTGCTTCTTTGTTTGCTTCCTGTGTCATCCGGGGCGGCAGGGCACGGCTCGCGCCTTGTGGGGTTTGCGTATCCGGCGTTGCTGTCAGATGACGGGTGCAAAGGTAGGGCGCAGGGTGCAATGCTCCAAATTTTTTTATAACAATTTTTCGCAAAACACGAAAATAAAACCCCGAAAACTTACGGAATTCCGCGGGTTTTCGGGGTTTTTCTGCCAATTTTATATAATATTATGTTAATGTACGTTGGCTTTCGGGGTGTTTACGCGCACGCGGGGAGAATAATGGGAAAGGAGGGGGCGGGGGAGACGGTTGGGGCACGGAAAAGCCCCGTAGGGTAGGATGTTCAAAATCCGCATTTTTTAGTAGGTGCGGTGTCCCACCGCACAGTGAGGAGGACAAGTCCCGTAGGGACGACATAATATAGGATAGGGCTCTTGCTTAGGCAAGCGACAAAGTCGAGCGCGGCCCTATCTCATATGGTTCGCGCTAACGTTGCCCCTGTAGGGGGCGCATAATTCATCCGTATTCAATTATGCGCCCCCTACAGGGGCACCGTTTGCTGTTCCGGGAAAATGGTAGGGGCCGCTCGACTTTGTCGCTTGCGTCAGCAAGAAACCCTACCCTATATTATGCCGCCCCTACGGGGCTTTCCCCTGCAGGATCGGCGGCACCCCGCTGCACGAAAAAACCGCCGTCCGCATTTGGCGGGCGACGGTTTCACTATAGGAGACTATTGTCGTGCGCGGGTGCGCAGACAATGTTTTAGGGTCTTAGAGCTGGGGACCTGCTGCCACGAGAGCCTTGCCGGCCTCGTTGGTCTCGTACTTCTTGAAGTTCTTGATGAAGCGTGCTGCGAGGTCCTTGGCCTTCTCTTCCCACTGTGCTGCGTCAGCGTAGGTGTCGCGGGGATCGAGGATGCCGGAGTCAACGCCTTCGAGCTGTGTAGGAACGACGAAGTTGAAGAAGGGGATCTCCTTGGTGGGAGCTGCGTCGATGCTGTGGTCGAGGATGGCGTCGATGATGCCGCGGGTGTCGCGGATGGAGATGCGCTTGCCTGTACCGTTCCAGCCGGTGTTGACGAGGTATGCCTTGGCGCCGCTCTTTTCCATCTTCTTGACGAGTTCCTCGGCATACTTGGTAGGATGCAGCTCGAGGAAGGCCTGGCCGAAGCAGGCGGAGAAGGTGGGAGTGGGCTCGGTGATGCCGCGCTCGGTACCTGCGAGCTTGGCGGTGAAGCCGGAGAGGAAGTAGTACTTGGTCTGCTCGGCGTTGAGGATGCTCACGGGAGGAAGTACACCGAAGGCGTCTGCAGAGAGGAAGATGACCTGCTTGGCGGCGGGACCCTGCGATGCGGGACGCTGGATGTTCTTGATGTGGTAGATAGGATAGCTTACGCGGGTGTTCTCGGTGACAGTCTTGTCGGCGAAGTCTATCTTGCCGTCCTTGTCTACGGTGACGTTCTCGAGGAGGGCGTCGCGGCGGATGGCGTTGTAGATGTCGGGCTCAGACTCCTTGTCGAGGTTGATGACCTTGGCGTAGCAGCCGCCCTCGAAGTTGAAGACGCCCTCGTCGTCCCATCCGTGCTCGTCGTCGCCGATGAGCTTGCGCTTCGGGTCGGTGGAAAGGGTGGTCTTGCCGGTGCCGGAGAGACCGAAGAAGATGGCGGTGTTCTCGCCGTTCATGTCGGTATTGGCAGAGCAGTGCATGGAAGCCATGCCCTTGAGGGGAAGGAAGTAGTTCATCATGGAGAACATGCCCTTCTTCATCTCGCCGCCGTACCATGTGTTGATGATGACCTGCTCCTTGCTGGTGACGTTGAACACAACGGCGGTCTCGGAGTTGAGGCCGAGCTCCTTGTAGTTCTCCACCTTGGCTTTGGAAGCGTTGTATACGATGAAGTCGGGCTCCTGGTCGAACTCGGCCTCGTTCTGGGGACGGATGAACATGTTGGTCACGAAGTGTGCCTGCCATGCTACCTCGACGATGAAGCGCACCTTCATGCGGGTGTCCTTGTGGGTGCCGCAGAATCCGTCGACAACGAAGAGTTTCTTGTTGCTCAGCTCCTTCTTGGCGATCTCCTTCACTGCTGCCCATGCTTCCTTGCTGGCGCGGTGGTTGTCGTTCTTGTACTCCTCAGAGGTCCACCATACGGTGTCGTGGGAATTCTCGTCGTCTACGATGAACTTGTCCTTGGGCGAGCGGCCGGTGTAGATGCCGGTCATCACGTTGACGGCGCCGAGCTCTGTCTCCTGACCTACCTCGAAGCCTTCGAGACCTTCCTTGGTCTCCTCGTTGAACAATACCTCGTACGAAGGATTGTACAGTACCTCGGTGGTGCCGGTGATACCGTACTTCTCTAAAACTGACTTGTCAAACTTTGCCATTGTCTTGTTTGTTATATTAGAAGTGAAATTAGTATATATTGTCGTTATCTTAAATCCACCGCAAAGTTAGGAAAAAGTACTGAACTGCATCTCGGCCGCCGGTGAAAAAAAACGGGGCGGATAAACTTTTTTATGTTAAGAAACTTGAAATCGCCGTACGCCTGTCTACGTTTGACAAGCGCACATGGCAATCTCTGACATATTTTACTTACTTTTGCAATGACAACGCGCCCGCCGCCCCCCTCGCGCCCGCACTGAAGGCCGGGACGGCACGGCGGGACGGACGCGCTGCAATTCCCGTTTTCCGTCACCCGAGAAAAAGACATGAAAATCATCAACTTCAGCGAGACAGACTCCATCATCGGACAGTACATGGCCGAGACCCGCGACGCGGAGTACCAGAAGAACCGCCAGCTCTTCCGCAACAACATACGCCGCATAGGACAGATGGAAGCCTACGAGATCAGCCGCACGCTCGACTACGAGACGCGGCAGGTACACACACCCCTGGGCACCGCCGCCGTGCGCACGCCCGCCGACCGGGTGGTGCTGGCCACCATCTTCCGTGCCGGGCTGCCGCTGCACAACGGCTTCCTCGACGTGTTCGACCATGCAGAGAACGCCTTCGTGAGCGCCTACCGCGAGTACACCGACGCCTCGCACACCGACGTGGGCATACACGTGGAGTACCTCGCCACGCCCGACCTCACCGGCAAGACCCTCATCATCGCCGACCCGATGCTGGCCACCGGCGGCTCGATGGAGCTGGGCTACCGCGCCCTCGTCTCCAAGGGCATGCCCAAGCACATACACGTGGCCTGCGTGATCGCTGCCCCCGAGGGCATAGAGCACATCAGGAAGACCTTCCCCGACGACCGCACCACCGTATGGTGCGCCGCCATCGACCCCGCACTCAACGAACACAAGTACATCGTGCCCGGATTCGGCGACGCCGGCGACCTCTGCTTCGGCGGCAAGCTCTGACGGCGCCCGCGCAGCACGGCACCGCACCTATAAAGTACAGCACTGCAAAACCCACCTAAAAAACTACAACACCATGACCGAAAGAACACTCATCCTGCTGAAGCCCTGCACCGTAGAGCGCAGGCTCATCGGCGAAGTCATCCACCGTTTCGAGCGCAAGGGCCTCCACATCGTGGGCCTGAAAATGATGCAGCTCGACGACGCCATCCTCTCCGAACACTACGCCCACCTCAAGGAGCGCCCCTTCTTCCGCATGCTCTGCGACTCGATGAAGGCCACGCCCGTAGTGGCCATGTGCGTCGAGGGCAACGGAGCCGTCGACGCCGTGCGCGCCGTCACCGGAGCCACCAACGGACGCAAGGCCGCACCCGGCACCATACGCGGCGACTACTCCATGAGCGGACAGCAGAACATCGTGCACGCCTCCGACAGCCCCGAGAACGCACAGGTGGAGATACGCCGCTTCTTCCGCGAAGAGGAGCTCTTCGAGTGGAACGACATCCTCACCCCCGCACTCTACGCCGAAGACGGCGACTGACACCAGGGACAACGGCTGACCCAAGGACACTGCCCCAAGGGACAGTATCCCAAGAGCCCGCAGAAAAACGGCGGCGGAAGTGCCACACACAAAGAGTGCGCTTCCGCCGCCGCACAGTACAAGGCGGCAGCACAAAGCGCAGCAGCACAAAGCACTGTAGAGACCGCGATACAAACATTAGAGAACCATGCGTGGAATTTTTAGAACACGCCTTTAGAACAGAAAAAGACATGAGCAAGAGAATCATCAACAACTATGACGAGTTCGCCGCCATACTGGGGCAGAACATCGGCATCTCCGACTACGTGGAGCTGACACAGGAACGCATCAACCAGTTTGCCGACGCCACCCTCGACCACCAGTGGATACACGTCGACACCGAGCGCGCCAAGACCGACAGCCCCTACGGGCAGACCATCGCCCACGGCTACCTCACCCTCTCGATGCTGCCCTACCTGTGGAACCAGATCATCGAGGTCAACAACCTCAAGATGATGGTCAACTACGGCATGGACAAGATGAAGTTCGGACAGGCCGTCAAGTCGGGACAGGCCGTGCGCCTCGTGGCCGACCTGCAGTCCATCGAGAACCTCCGCGGCGTGACCAAGGCACAGATCAAGTTCGCCATCGAGATCAAGGACTGCCCCAAGAAGGCACTCACCGGCGTGGCCACCTTCCTCTACTACTTCGAATAGGCCCGCACGCGCGACCGCACTAACAAAGACATACAGAAAACCATACAGACAAAGCCAGGCACATGAAGATAGGCAACATAGAGTTCGGCCCCCGCCCGCTCTTCCTCGCCCCCATGGAGGACGTCACCGACATCGGCTTCCGCCACCTCTGCCGCCGCTTCGGCGCGGCGATGGTGTACACCGAGTTTGTGAGCGCCGAAGCCCTCGTGCGCTCCGTCAAGTCGACCGTCAGCAAGCTCACCCTCGGCGACGACGAGCGCCCCGTAGGCATACAGATCTACGGACGCAGCGTGGAGGCCATGGTAGAGGCCGCACGCATCGTGGAGCAGGCACGGCCCGACGTGATCGACCTCAACTTCGGCTGCCCCGTCAAGAAGGTGGCCGGCAAGGGCGCAGGCGCAGGCATGCTGCAGAACATACCCCTCATGCTCGACATCACGCGCGCCGTGGTCGACGCCGTCAAGGTGCCCGTCACCGTCAAGACCCGCCTGGGATGGAACAGCGAGCAGCTCGCCATGCCCGACCTCGCCGAGCAGCTCCAGGACTGCGGCATCGCCGCCCTCACCGTACACGGACGCACACGCGCACAGATGTATACCGGACAGGCCGACTGGACCCTCATCGGGCGCATCAAGGACAACCCCCGCATGCACATCCCCGTCATCGGCAACGGCGACATCACCACACCCGAGGAAGCACGCCAGGCCTTCGACCGCTACGGCGTCGACGCCGTCATGGTGGGCCGCGCCACCTTCGGGCGGCCCTGGGTGTTCAGCGAGATGCGCGCCCTGCTCGACGGGCAGGACGACTACCGCCCGCTCACCGTCGACGAGAAGGTAGACATACTCCTCGAGCAGCTCCACATCAACGTGCAGCGCATCGACGAGTACCGCGGCATACTACACACCCGCCGCCACATCGCCGCCAGCCCCGTCTTCAAGGGCATACCCGACTTCCGCGAGACACGCATCGCCATGCTACGCGCCGACACCCTCGACGAGCTCGAAGGCCTCATCGCCAAGGCACGCGAAATGTGCAAAAACGCCGCCCGGTAGCGGCACGACACGCAGACGGCAGACGTGTGCAGGCGCACAACGTGAAAATCAACGTCAGTTAACGTAATATTATAAAAAATTCACAGAAAAACCCCGAAAACCGGCGGAATTCCGCAAGTTTTCGGGGTTTTATTTTTGCTTTTTGCGAAAAATTGTTATCAAAAAATTTGGAGCATCGCACCATGCGCCCTACCTTTGCACCCGTCATCCGATGGCAACGCCGGATACCGAAAGACCGCAAGGCGCGAGCCGTGCCCCGGCCGACAGGACGATGACAATAAAGCAAAACAGAGTGAAGCAAGAACACGAATACACGAGAAGCAAAAAACAAGAAAACATACAATAACCCTAAAAACAACGAATGATTATGAAGACTACAATGAAATCCGCAATGAAGGCCGCAGCCCTCCTCCTCATGGCAACCGTAATGACCGCAGGCATGACCAGCTGCAGCAACGACGACGACAACACCACCAAGACCAACAACACCGTAGCGGGCACCGTCACAAGACTCACCTTCGGCATGCCGATGGCAACGGCCAAAATCTGCACCGCCACAGTAGACTATACCGACGGAGCCGGCGTGAAGCACACCGAGGACGTCACCGGACAGACCGTAGAGGTCACCAGCACCAAGCTCGAGAGCCAGGGCGACATCACCTTCCACCTGACACTCAAGAAGGACGCCCAGCTCACCGAGAAGAGCTACACCCTCGGCGGCAAGGTAGCCGTCACGGTCAAGAACGTCAACGCCAAGGGCGAAATCGTAGGCAGCGCCTTCAGAACCGAGGCAATGGGCGTAAGCGTCACAAAGGTCGCCGCAGAGGTAGAGCCCTATCTGGCCACCAAGCCCGACCTCACGCTGCACTACACCGTCAGCACAACGTCTGACGGACAGATCACCGTCACCGCCAAGAGCAATGTAGCCAAGACTACCACCGCCAAGATCAGAGCAGCACAGTAGAGACAGTACGGCCCCGTAAGGGTGGAACAGCACACCAAGCCCCGTAGGGCAGAACAGCACACCAAGCCCCGTAGACGGAACAGCACACCAAGCCCCGTAGACGGAACAGCACACCAAGCCCCGTAGACGGAACATCACATCAAGCCCCGTAGGGCAGAACAGCACACCAAGCCCCGTAGGGGCGGCATAATATAGGGTAGGGCCTCGGCCCTACCTTTTTTTGGCATCACACAAAAAGCCCCTGTAGGGGGCGCATAATTCAATTTTTGTATATGGGTTGAACTATGCGCCCCCTACAGGGGCAACACTTTGGGGCAAACGTGCAGATAGGGCCCGCTCGACTTTGTCGCTTGCCTAAGCAAGAAGGCCTATACTATGTCGCCCCTACGGGGCTGGTTCAGCACAACATACATATAGTAGTAGGTGCGGTGTCCCACCGCACTTCTTTTTTTGCCATGACACGGGACGCTTTTTGATCGCTGCGGCGTGGGACACGCCGCACTACTGTTGCTTCACCCACTTGCGGCGGCGTGGGACACGCCGCACTGCCATGCGCGGATTTTTCACATTTTTTTATCGCGAAAAAATTCGCCGGACGCGAAAAATTTCGTTTATTTGCAACAAAAGGGGAAACCCGCAAAAACACCCCCGACACACATACACCGCAACACTATGGCAAAAGGAAAGAAAGGCCGCCGCCTGAAAAAAGCACAGGTAGAAGAGATGCTCGAGCAGCTCTTCTCCTCACACCCCGACAAGACCTACTCCTACAAGGAGATATTCCGCACCCTCGGCTTCGACACCCACCCCGCCAAGATGCTCGCCATCGACACCATCGACACCATGACCTGGGACGACTTCCTCACCAAGGTGTCCGACAACGCCTACCGCCTCAACACCGCCGGACAGGTGCAGGAAGGCACCTTCCAGCGCAAGGCCAACGGCAAGAACTCCATCCTGCCCGACGGCAGCGACGGCAAGCCCATCTTCGTGGCCGAGCGCAACTCGCTGTGGGCACTCACCGGCGACCGCGTGCGCTTCTCCTTCATGGCACGCCGCCGCCAGCACATCAAGGAGGCACAGGTCATCGAGATACTCGAGCGCGCCAAGGACACCTTCGTGGGCAAGCTCTCCACCGACCACGACCTCACCGTGCTCATCACGCCCGAAAACAACCTCGCCAACTCCATCATCATACCCCGACGCCGCCTCAAGGGAGGCAAGGACGGCGACAAGGCCGTCGTGCGCATCAAGGAATGGCCCGACGCCGACCACCGCAACATGATCGGCGAGGTCGTCGACCTGCTCGGACCCTCGGGCGACAACGACGTGGAGATGAACAGCATCCTCGCCCAGTACGGGCTGCCCTGGCGCTACCCCAAGACCGTGGAGGAAGCCGCCGAGAAGATCTCGGCCGAGATCACGCCCCAGGACATGGAAGGACGCGAAGACTTCCGCCAGACCTTCACCTGCACCATCGACCCCAAGGACGCCAAGGACTTCGACGACGCCCTCTCCGTCAAGGCCCTGCCCGGCGGACTGTGGGAGGTGGGCGTACACATCGCCGACGTGTCGCACTACGTCACCGAAGGCTCCGTCATCGACCGCGAGGCCCAGCGCCGCGCCACCAGCATATACCTCGTAGACCGCACCATACCCATGCTCCCCGAGCGCCTCTGCAACTACATCTGCTCGCTGCGCCCCGAGGAAGACAAGCTCGCCTACTCCGTCATCTTCACCCTCGACGACGACGCACAGGTACGCGCCTCGCGCATCGTGCACACCGTCATCCGCTCCGACCGCCGCTACGCCTACGAGGAAGTGCAGGCCCTGCTCGAGGACAACGGCGTTGTCGACGGCACCGGACAGCCCGCACCCCCGGCACCCCCCACGGGCTACAAGGGCGAGCACGCCGCCGAGCTCATCACCCTCGACCGCCTGGCCAAGCGCCTGCGCGCCGAGCGCTTCAAGAACGGCGCCGTGAAGTTCGACCGCGAAGAGCTGCACTTCGACGTCGACGAGAAGGGCAAGCCCGTGCGCTGCTACTTCAAGCGCTCCAAAGACGCCAACAAACTCATCGAGGAGTTCATGCTCCTGGCCAACCGCACCGTGGCCGAGTCGGTGGGCAAGGTCAAGAAGGGACGCAAGCCCAAGACCCTGCCCTACCGCGTGCACGACAACCCCGACCCGCAGAAGCTCGAGACCCTCCGGCAGTTTATCGGCAAGTTCGGCTACAAGCTCAAGACCGAAGGCACCAAGAGCGAGACCGCACGCTCCATCAACGCCCTCATGGACGCCTGCTCCGGACACCGCGAGCAGGGACTCATACAGATCGTCGCCCTGCGCGCCATGCAGAAGGCCACCTACACCACCCACAACATCGGCCACTTCGGACTCGCCTTCGACTACTACACCCACTTCACCTCGCCCATACGCCGCTACCCCGACACCATCGTGCACCGCCTGCTCACCCGCTACGCCGCCGGCGGACGGTCGGCCAACCAGAACCACTGCGAGGAACTCTGCCGCCACGCCTCCGAGATGGAGATCGTCGCCGCCAACGCCGAGCGCGACTCTATCAAGTACAAGGCCGTGGAGTTCATGTCAGAGCGCGTGGGCAACGTCTACGACGCCCACATCTCCGGCATACAGTCGTACGGCATCTACTGCGAGATCGACGAAAACCACTGCGAGGGCCTCGTGCCCATGCGCGACCTCGACGACGACTACTACGACTTCGACGAGCGCAACTACTGCCTCGTGGGACGCCGACACCACAACAAGTACCAGCTCGGCGACCCCATACGCATCAAGGTCGCACAGGCCAACATCGAGAAGAAGCAGCTCGACTTCACCCTCGCCGACAACGGCGGGAAGAAGGACGCCAAAGCCACGCCCGACGACAGTGCAGACGACAAAAAGGCCACGAAAGGAGGAAAGGCGAAGAAGACCGCAAAGGGCAGGAAGGCCCGAAAGTAGAAAAAGGCGCGAAGGACAGCGTAAAAGCCATCGCACACCCAGCCCACGAAAAATCCCCGTACCGGAACACAGTCCGCGGTACGGGGATTTTTTCGTTCTATCCCTCCATCCTCGCCGTACACTCGGGGCAAAGGCCCTTGAGCACATAGTTGACGCCCGTCAGCCGGAAGCCGTCGGGCAGCGGCACGACAGGCACGGCGATGCGCTTGAGGCAGAACGTGCGGTGGCAGTGCTCGCAGTAGAAGTGGGTGTGCTCGTCTTCTACCGAGCAGTCGCAGTCGTCGGCGCACACGGCATACTTGAGCGTGCCCGTGCCGTCGTCGACGGCGTGTATGAGGCGGTGGAGCAGAAAGAGGGCCAGCGTGCGCGAGATGGTCGACTTGTCGACCGTGGGCAGCAGACGCTCGAGCGAGGGCAGCGAGACGGTCTCGTCGCCCCGTATCATCTCCGAGAGGATGAGCAGGCGCGTGGCCGTGGGGCGGATGCCGCGGTGCTCCAGCTTGTGGAGGAGAAATTCTTCGTTGTGCATGGGAATGGCCGTATGAGGGTGGTTTCTGCAAAAAAAAGAATGCCGCACCCCTGAATCCATCAGAGGTGCGGCCAAAAAGAAGGATATGATACTTTATGAAAAATGTATATGTCCTGTGTTCAGTCTGCCTGTGCCGGCCGTGTGTCAGCCTTTGGCGATGATGGCAGCGTCGCGCTTCTTGGCTTCGCGTCCCAGGGTCAGGTAGGCGATGGGCGATGCCACGAAGATGGACGAGAGGGTACCGACGATCACACCGAGGCTCATGGCGAAGGCGAAGCTGCGGATGCTCTCTCCGCCGAGGAAGAGGATACAGAGCAGCACGATGAGCGTAGAGAGCGAGGTGTTGACCGTACGGGCCAGCGTCTGGCAGATACTCTCGTTGAAGAGCGAGTAGTAGTCCTGCTTGGGATGCAGGTGGAGGTTCTCGCGGATACGGTCGAAGACGACCACCTTGTCGTTGATGGAGTATCCGATGACGGTCAGGATGGCTCCGATGAACGTCTGGTCTACCTCAAGCGAGATGGGCAGCCATCCCCAGCAGATGGAGTAGATGCCGAGCACGAACACGGTGTCGACGGCCAGGGCCACTACCGAACCTACGGAGAAGGCGAGGTTGCGGAAGCGCACGAGGATGTAGAGGAAGATGGCGGCCAGGGCGATGATGACGCTCACGATGGCGCCGTAGGTGATGTCCTTGGCTACCGACGGTCCTACCTTGGTGGAGGTGATGATGGAGCCGCCCGTGCGGATGTCAGGGTTCTTGAAGGCCTTGACGTCGCTCTGGGTGACGAGACCGGCCTTCTTGAGCGTGTTGAAGAGGATGGTCTCTGCCTCGTCGTCGACGGCGGGGTTGTTGCTCTCTATCTTGTAGTTGGTGGAGATACGGATGGTCTTGCCGTCGGTACCGAGGGCCAGGGCGCCGGTGTTGCAGCCGGGGAAGGCCTCGGCGATGAGTCCGCGCACCTGCTCGGGCTGTACGGGCTTCTCGAAGGCGATGACGTAGTTGCGGCCTCCGGTGAAGTCGATGCTCTTGCTCAGTCCGCGCACGCCGAAGCTGACGGCGAAGACGGCGATGAAGACGGCCAGCACGGTGAAGGTGCGCTTCCAGATGCCCATGAAGGGGAACCGCACGTTCTGCAGCAGGTTGCGCGAGATGGCGGTGGTGAAGTTGAGCTTGGTCCAGCGGTCCTTGTTGAGCTGGTGTTCATACACGATGCGGGTGAGGAACACGGCTGTGAAGAAGGAGCAGGCGATACCGATGATCAGGGTCGTGGCGAAGCCGCGGATCGGTCCGGTACCGAAGACGTAGAGGATGACACCGGTGATGACGGAGGTCAGGTTGGAGTCGAAGATGGCCGAGAAGGCGTTGCTGTATCCGAGGTTGAGGGCCTGCTTGACGCCCTTGCCGGCGCGCAGCTCCTCACGCGTACGTTCGTAGATGAGCACGTTGGCGTCGACGGCCGTACCGAGCGAGAGCACCATACCGGCGATACCCGACATGGTGAGCGCTGCCTGGAAGGAGGTGAGGATACCGAGCGTGAAGAAGAAGTTGAGGATGAGGGCGCAGTTGGCGATCATGCCGGGGATGAAGTTGTACATGGCCACCATGTATATCATCAGGATGATGAAGGCGATGACGAACGACACGAATCCCTGCTGGATGGACTGTGCACCGAGCGTAGGACCTACGACCTCGGCCTGCACGATGCGTGCGGGGGCGGGCATACGTCCTGACTTGAGGGTGTTGGCCAGGTCCTTGGTGTCCTCGATGGTGAAGTTGCCGGAGATGGACGACTGTCCGCCGGCGATCTCGCCGTTGACACGGGGAGCGGAGTAGACTACGCCGTCGAGCACGATGGCGATGGCCTTGCCTACGTTGGCCTTGGTGAGGGCGGCCCAGCGGCGTGCGCCGTCAGAGTTCATGGTCATGCTGACCTCGGGCTGTCCGGTGAGGTTGTTGAACTGGTCCTTGGCGTCGGTCACCACATCGCCCTCAAGCGGTGCGCGGC
This sequence comes from bacterium, assembly GCA_963637655.1. Lineage (GTDB taxonomy): Bacteria > Bacteroidota > Bacteroidia > Bacteroidales > Bacteroidaceae > Prevotella. The sequence goes on from CAVHOL010000020.1 coordinate 37,058, forward strand.
CGTTGCTGGAGGTCACGCGGATGGCGTGCAGCTCGTAGAAGTTCTTGACGGTGAGTCCGTCGGCGGGCTTGGCGCTCCAGAGCAGGCGGCAGTCGGAGGGCAGCACGCTCTTGGCGATGGCCGAGTGGATGATCTTGTTGACCTCGGCGGTGTCGCGTACGCTGGCATAGCCTACGGTGCTGAGCGCGCCCTGTCCGGTGGGCTGGAAGACGGCGAAGAGCGGGTGCTGCTTCTTGGCTTCGGCAGTGGCTTCCTGTGCGGATACCTTCTCGGCGCCCTTCTTCTTGTCGGCCACCTTGAACTTGGGCTGTGCGGCCTTCTCTGCAGCGGCCTTCTCTACGGCAGCGGTGTCGGCCACGGCGGTAGTGTCGGCAGCCTCGGTCTTGCCGCTGAGGGCGGCTGCGGTCTGCTGGTCGATCTGCTGGAGGTAGGGTATGATCTCGTCGGAGTTGTAGGTCTCCCAGAACTCGAGGTTGGCGCTCGACTGGAGGAGGTTGCGCATACGGTCAGGGTCGTTGACGCCGGGCATCTCGACCATGATGCGTCCCTGCTGGCCTTCGAGCTTCTGTATGTTGGGCTGCACGACGCCGAACTGGTCGATACGTGTGCGTACCACGGTGAAGGAGTTGTCGACCGCGCTCTGCACTTCTGAGCGGAGCACCTTCTCTACCTCGCTGTCTGAGCTGGTGGGCGAGACGAGGCCCTGGAGCTGCTGTGTGGCGAAGATCTCGGCGAGCTTGTGGCCGGGGGCGTTGCGGTGGTAGGCGTCGATGAAGAGGGTGATGAAGTCTTTCTGGCTGGTCTCCTCCTCGGCCTTGGCTTCCTTCATGGCCTTGGTGAAGCCGGCGTCGGTCTTGTGGTCGGCGAGTGTCTCCACTACGTCGGGCACGCTGACCTCGAGGATAACGTTCATACCGCCCTTGAGGTCAAGGCCGAGTCCGATCTGTGTCTCGAGGCACTTCTGGTAGGAGTAGATGCCGAGGTACTTCACGGAGTCCTTGTAGTCCTGCTGAGCGATGGGATCTTCAATCTTCGCGGCCTGTCCGTCGTAGTAGCGTGTGGCTACAGAGAAGGAGAGGTAGAAGATGCTTGCAAGCGTCAGTAGGACGGCGGTTGCAATTACAATTCCTTTGTTCTGCATTTTGTTGTTTTTATGATTTTTTATTTTATGTTCCGAACAAGTCGTGCAAAGATAGCACTTTTTTCAGACTGATGGAAATTTATGGCTCGTTTATCGCCATAAACGCCGTTTTTTTTGGGTTTTGCGCGCCGTATTGTCTTGAGAGGCACACGTTTTGACGCTCCGCCGCAGCGCCGGACATCAGCGCCGGGTGCGCTTGCGGAGCACGCACACTTCGGGGTAGTGGTCGGAGGCGTCGAAGAAGTTGTCGATGCGGCAGGAGAGGGGCTCCCAGTCGTCGGTGCAGAAGATGTTGTCGATGCGCACGTAGAGGCAGCTGTAGTGGTAGGTGATGCCGAGGCCGTTGCCCGCGGCGGCGTAGCAGTCGGTCAGGCCGCGGCCCACGGTGCGGTGTACGTAGGAGATGGGGCTGTCGTTGAGGTCGCCGCAGACGATGGCGCTGCGGGGCCGCCACCGGCTGACATAGGCGGCCACGCTGTCGGCCTGGGGCGCGCGCAGGGCGGTGGCGGCGCCGAGCTGGCGGAAGAGGTGGCGCGACTCGCCGCCCATCTGCCTGGCGGGCACTTCGCCGTGCACCATGTCGCGGAAGTTGCGGCGGTCCTGGAGCGAGAGGCCGGTGGTCTCGAGATGGTTGACCACGACGGCCACGGTGTCGCTGCCGATGCGCACGTGGAAGGCGGCCGCGATGTTGCCGCACGAGCGGAACCTGATGCGCTCCTTGCCGACAATGGGGTAGCGGCTCCATATGCCCACGCCGTCGCCCTGGCGCACGATGGTGGCCGTGTCGCTGTAGCGGTAGAGGTCCTTGAGATAGCGGAAGAAGACGATCTGCTTGCAGGAGTCCATGCCTATCTCCTGCAGGCAGACGATGTCGGGGTCGGCCCACCTGATGTAGTGGGCCACGCGGCAGCAGCTGTCGGGATGGGTCCAGGTGTCGAGGTTGAAGATATTGTAGGTGAGCACCTTCACGCAGCCGCTGTCGGGCACTTCGCGCGGGATGTTGAGCGGACAGTAGGTGCGCGTCGGACCGTAGCAGACCAGAAATCCGGCCAGCGGCAGCAGGGTGCGGCGCACGCTGACGAGCGCCCAGAACACAAGGAAGGCGAAGTTGGCGGCCAGCAGCACGGGGTACACCAGGCCCACGCTGCCCACAAACGGGTGGGCCACGGGGTCGACGCGGTCGCTGTAGCCTACGGCGGCCATGGCGAGTATGGTGGCAAGGTTGGCCCCTGCGACGAGGCGCAGGGTGAACTTTTTGAGTTTCTTCATCCGGCGGCGGACTTTAGTAATGTGAAAAGAATAAGTTGTGCAAGTTTGCCCTGTATTTTTAGACGGTTTTGCTGACTTCTTTGAAGGAGCATAGCGAGCTATGTGACTGAAAAGAAGTCACGAAAACGGCAAAAAGACAGGGAGAATTAGACAAGAAAACAGACATTGGCATATTCGACAAACTTGCTCAAGGCGTGTTCTAAAAATTCCACGCATTATCAAATTCTATTTTGACGGGTATGCTCTTTGTGTCTTTTTGTTTTTATCCGGCATCTTTTTCGTC